>WGCB01000327.1 GCA_015494005.1 Caldilineaceae bacterium | reverse complement strand
GGTAGTAGGAGGCCAGGCTGCGGGGCGGGTGGAAGTGGACGATGAAGCGGATGTCCGCCTTGTCGATGCCCATGCCGAAGGCCACCGTGGCCACGATGACCCGGGTCTCCCCGGCCATGAATCGGTCCTGGATGGCGCCCCGGTCCGGTAGGCCGGCGTGGTAGGCCTCGGCCTCCACCCCCTGCTCCCGGAGCTGCAGGGCCAGGGCCTCGCACTTGCGCCGGCTGTTGGCGTAGACGATGCCGCTGCCCGGCGTCTCGGTGACGAACTTGATCAGCGCGGCCAGCTTGCGGTCGTCGTTCTGGAACTCCAGGGCGGAGAGGTGCAGGTTGGGGCGGAAGATGTCCAGGGCGATGACCCGGGGCCGACGGTGGACGTGGCCGGGCAAGCTCAGGTGATCCCCGGCGGACTCGGCCCCGTTGCCGTTGACCTGGCTCAGGTTGTCCAGGATCTCGTCCCGGACCCGGGGCGGGGCGGTGGCGGTCATGGCCAGGGCGGCGGGGTTGCCCAGCTCGTTCCGGGCCTCCTGGATGAAAAGGTAGTCCGGGCGGAAATCGTGGCCCCAGAGGCTCACGCAGTGAGCCTCGTCCACTACGAAGAGGCTCAGGCCCGCGTCCCGCAGGGCCCGGAGGAAGGGCCGCTGGCGCAGGCGCTCCGGGGCCGCATAGACCAGCTTGAAGCGCCCCTGGGCCACCCCCTCCAGCCGGGCCTGGACCTCCTCGTCGCTCAGGCTGCTGTTGATGAAGGTGGCCTTCTGGCGCACCGCGCTGGGCAGCCCCTCCACCTGGTCCTTCATCAGGGCGATGAGGGGGCTGATGACCAGGGTGGCCCGGGGCTTCAGCACCGCGGGCAGCTGGTAGCAGAGGGACTTCCCCGCGCCGGTGGGCATGACGGCCAGGACCGACTCGTCCTGGAGGACCGTGGCCATGATCTCCGTCTGGCCGGGGCGCAGTTGGGTGAAGCCGAAATGGCGGACGGCCTCCAGCTGGATGCGCCGCCGCTCCTTGGGCGGAACCTGGACCGAGTCCGGGCCGTTCAGGGCGTGGTAGACCGCGTTCCAGTCCCCGCCCCGCTCCACCGCCTCCACGAAGGGGGTCAGGGCCTCTTCCAGGGCCTGGCGCATCTGCTGGTGACGGCGCTCCAGCTCCAGGGCCGCGGCCGCCGCGCTCTCCTGGTGGCCCAGGGACCGGTGCAGCGCCTCCAGGGTGCGCAGCTCCTCCACCGCTAGCCCGCTGGGGATGCCCGCGCCCAACCGCTGCACGTACTCCCGGGCCAGGGCGTCCTCCTGGGCGCTCAGGGCCAGGTGGGCCAGGGCCAGGAGGGCGGTGAGGGTGCCGGGCCGGCGTTCCAGGTAGCGCTCCAGCAGCTCCTGGGCCTGGGGGAAGCGCCCCAGCCCTGTGTAGACCTCCGCTGCGGCGGTGAGGGCGGTCACGTTCAGGGGGTAGGCCTGGCTGATGTCGTCGGCCACAGCCAGCGTATGCTGTTCGTGGCCCGCGGCCAGGAGGATCCGGGCCTCCAGGGCCTGGCTGGCGATGGTGGTGCTGCGCCGCTGGCGTCGCTCCAGCACCTCCAGGGCGTCGTCGTGGCGCCCCAGCGCGAAGAGGGCCCCCGCCTGCCGGTCCATGAAGGCAAGCAAGGGGCCATGCACCTGCCACAGCTCGTCCAGCAGGGCCAGGAGCTCCTCCGGGGAGCCCCAGAGGGCCAGGTAGTCCAGCAGCTGGTCCCGCAGCTCCGGCGGCAGGGCCACGGCCTGTTCCAGGGCCAGGTTGAATTGGGCAAGCAGGGAAGACGGGGCAGGCTGGTCTTGGGTCATGGGTGGGTCATGGGGTTCGGGCGCAGGTTGCCAGGTGGGGCCAGGTGCGGCTCGAGGAGAAAAGCTCGGTTGGATGGGTCCATTATAGCACGCCGCCCTGGGCCGGGCAACGTTCACGGCAGAGAAGCCATCTGATACATTTTGCGGAAAAACGGCAGCCATCTGTTTGACGCCCCGGCAGGGCTCCCCTATAATGCCTGCAAGTTTCAGCATCGGCGTGTGACATCGCAAACACCTCAGGAGAGATCGGGATGACTCGAGTTTTCGTGACTGGCCTGGGCGCCATCACCCCCATCGGCAACGACCCGGAAACCTTCTGGCAGAACCTGGTGGAGGGCGTCTCCGGCGCCGGTAGGATCACCCAGTTCGACCCGGGAGACATGCCCTACAACATGGCCTGTGAGGTCAAGGACTTCAAGGCCACCGACTACATGGACCGCAAGCTCACCCGGCGCACCCACCGGGTCACCCAGTTCGCCATCGCGGCCAGCAAGCAGGCCCTGGAGGACGCCCGGCTGACCATCGACGAGAGCAACTGGCACAACGTGGGCGTGATGATGGCCACGGG
>WGCB01000326.1 GCA_015494005.1 Caldilineaceae bacterium | reverse complement strand
GCCCAGGATCAGCTCCGGATGGTGCCAGGCCGCCTCGGCCAGGAAGCCGATGGCGTTGGCCGTCAACAGCGTGGTCTGCCAGTTGCCCGTGCGGTAGGTGCGGGTCAGGTGGCCCTCCGCCAGGCGCCAGCTGGGCAGATGCTCCGCCAGCCAGCGCTGGATCTCCTCCGGTGCATACACGGTCATTGCGTTCCCTCCTTCCAGGTCGGTCTATCCGAGAAAAACAGCCTCGATTTCCTCCTGCAATTTTCCGTGCTGTGCTGCGGAACGTTGCTTGTGAATTTTTGCGCGTGAAATTGCCTCTTGCTGTGTCCCATGTTACACTATAGCCCGATTGCCGGGGGAGAGCAACCCTGGCCAAACTACTTACTATCCGAAATTCATCAGCCCGTTGTCGGAGGTTGTCCATGGGAGCCCTGTCACAGATCCGTTTGAGCTCGATGCTGGTGGCGCTGGCCCTGCTGGCCCTGGTCCTGGCGGCCTGCGCCCCGGATCCAACCGCCCAGCTCATCTCGCCTAACATGGTGGTGGAGACCGAGGAAGAGGAGATCGTGGTGGCCACGCCCACCCCGCTGCCCAGCATCGAGGACCTGACGGAGGACGAGATCTACGCCGGGTTGCCCGAGGAGGTCCACGCCGCGGCGCTGGAGGCGGACCCGGCCGAGGGGCAGAAGATCGCCGAGCTCCAGGGGTGCCTGGGCTGCCACGGCACCGCGGAGGGGGAGGTCAAGGTGGGGCCCAGCTGGTACAACCTGGCCAACCGGGCCGTCACCCGGGTGCCTGGGGAGAGTCCGGCTCTCTACATCTACAAGAGCATCGTGGATCCCAGCGCCTACGTGGTGGAGGGCTTCCCGGACGGGGTGATGCCCAAGGACTACGGCGCCAAGCTGAGCGAGCGAGAGCTAGGCGCCCTAGTGGCCTACCTGCTCACCTTCCGAGGGGAGTAGCCAGGGCCCTTTTCCGGCAGGGGAGATGCCTGCCCAAGCAGACAAACGATCACGAGACAGGCCTTTGGAGGGATTCCTTCCAAAGGCCTTTTGTATTGACGGCAAATTGGGGCTTTGCAACCTACTCCAGTTGCAAATTTCCCCACTCGATGGCAGGATCCACCTTGAGGACTCCCCCGCAAGCCCCCGGACACCCATCCCACCCACGCCATCGCCCAAGGAGAGCAAGCCATGACAGACTACCGATCCCTCTTCGACCTCAGCGGACGCACGGCCCTGGTGGTGGGGGCCGGTAGCGGCATCGGCCAGGCCGCCGCGGAAGGGCTGGCGGTCTTCGGCGCCCATGTGGTCTGCGCGGACCTCAACCCGGACGGGGTGCAGGCCACCCTGGCCCGCATCCAGGAACAAGGCGGCAGTGGCCAGGCCCTGGTCATGGACATGCGCCGGGTGGAGAGCATCCAGGATGCACTGGCCAGCCTGCCTCGGGTGGACGTCCTGGTGAGCACCCCCAGCATCAACGTGCGCAAGCCCCTGCTGGCCATCAGCCAGGAGGAGTTCGAGCGGGTCATCGACCTGAACTTGAAGGGAACATTCCTGCTGGTCCGGGAGACGGCCCAGCGCATGGCAGAGCAGGGCGGAGGAAGCATCATCGTCTTCTACAGCATCCGAGCCCTGGTGGTGGAGCCAGGCCAGGGGGTCTACGCGGCCACCAAGGCCGGCGTGTTGCAGATGATCCGGGCCCTGGCCGCGGAGCTGGGGGAGAAAGGGGTGCGGGCCAACGCCATCGCCCCCGGGGTGGTGGAGACACCCCTGACCGAGCAGATCAAGAGCCACCCCGAGTGGTACCAGGCCTACGCCCAGCGCAACGCCCTGAAACGCTGGGCCCAGCCCCAGGAGATGGTGGGCGCCGTGGTCTACCTGGCCTCAGACGCCAGCTCCTACGTGACCGGTTCCCTGCTCCTGGTGGATGCGGGCTGGACCGCCATCGACGGCCGCTTCACGCCGCCGTTGTGAAAATGAGGAGTTAGGGGTGGAAGTGGGAGATGGGAGTTGGAAGGTGGGAGTTGGCCGACCCTGGAAGCCCGCTCTTCCATCTCTTCCACCCAATTTTCAATCTTCGATCTTGAATCTTTGATCTTCAATCTTCGATCTTACCCTTCCCCGGCACCTGGTGGCAGTTCCGGCAGCGGGCCTCGTAGCTTTCGCTGCCCCCCACCAGGATGACCGGATCGTCGTAGCGAGCGGGCCGGCCATCGATCAGCCGCTGGGTGCGGCTGGCGGACGCGCCGCAGACCACGCAGATGGCGTGGAGCTTGTCCACCCGCTCGGCCAGGGCCATGAGCAGGGGCATGGGGCCGAAGGGCTCCCCCCGGAAGTCCTGGTCCAGCCCGGCCACGATGACCCGGATCCCCTGGTCGGCCAGGCGGTTGCAGACCTCGGCGATGGTCCAGTCGAAGAACTGCACCTCGTCGATGGCCACCACCTCCGTGTCCGGCGCCAGCCGCTCCAGGATCTCCTGGGCCGAGGCCACCACCTCCACCTCGTCCCAGGCCGCGCCGCTGTGGGCCGCCACCCGGGCCAGCCCATAGCGGTCGTCGATCTGGGGTTTGAAGAGCTGGAGCTTTTTGCGGGCGATCTGGGCCCGGCGTATCCGCCGCAACAGCTCCTCCGTCTTGCCGCTGAACATGGAGCCACAGATCAGCTCGATCCATCCTCCGCCTGGCTGGTAGTGCATGGGCCTCGCTTCCCTTCCCTTAGGGCTCCCCTGTGGGCCGCAGGGGAGCCAGAAATCCCCAAACCAAACTGTCCGAACACAGACAGAAAGAACCACAAAAAAACAAACAGGCAGAAGCAATTCAACTCGTTGCTTCTGCCTGTTTACGCTCTCATCTCAGAGGCCTGATTGCAGATCGGTGGCCAGCCCGCGCCTCGATTCGGGCGCGAGCACGGCTGCGGTTACGCTTCCTCGCCCTGTTCCTGCTCGTACTTGGCCAGCACTTCGGCCGCGGCCTTCTCGGGATCGTCGCCCCGGGCTCGGGCCTTGCGGGCCGCTTCCTCCGCTTCCTGGCGGATGCGGGCCTCCAGCTGACGCCGGGCCAGGGCACTCTGCCGCCGCTCTAGGCGCTTCATGAAGCGCTCCACCTGGCCGGCCGTGTCCACGATGCGCTGCTCGCCGGTGTAGAAGGGATGGCAGGCGCTGCAGACGTCCGTGCGGATCTCCGGCACGGTGCTGCCCGTGGTCCAGGTGTTGCCGCAGGAGCAGATCACCCGGGCGTTGGGGTAGTATTTGGGATGAATTCCAGGTTTCATGTTAGCTCACCTTTTCCGGGTAGACGCTCACCTGCTTCTTGTTCTTCTTCGCCCACTC
>WGCB01000325.1 GCA_015494005.1 Caldilineaceae bacterium | reverse complement strand
GGGCAGGGGAGTGGGCGTGTCTGTGGCCGTGGGCGGAACCGGCGTGGGCGTAGGAGTGTCCGTGGGCGAGATCACCACCACTGGGTTGGCCCCAGCGCTTTCCTGGTTGTTGCTGCCATCGCTGTTGCCGGTGCCTCCCCCGTCCGTTGCGCCGGAGTTGGTGTCGGCAGGCTGCACAGGGGGCTCGGCCTGGGCGATGGGGGTGACCTGGCTGGCCTGGGAGGCCCGAGCGATCCGGGTCTGGATGCTCTGGACCGTGGCGGCCACGTTGTCGCCGATCTGCCGGAAGCCCCACCAGACGCCGAAGAGCACCAGGGCGATCAGGGCGATGGTCAGCAGAGGGCCGACCCAGCTGCGGCTGGCCTCGGCCAGGTCTGCCAGGTGAGCCGTGATGGGCGTCTCCTCCAGGTCCACGTCTTTGGGCCGGTAGTCCACCTCTCGCACCGGGGGCAGGGTGGTCCCCGCGCTGGTGTCTGCCAGGGCCTGGAGCAGCTCTGGATCCAGCATGGCCCGGCGTCGCTCCATCAGCTCTTCCGGATCCAGGCCCAGGAAGAGGGCGTAGTTGCGCAGGAAGCCTCGCCCCACCACCTCCCCGGGCAGGAGATGCCACTCATCCGCTTCCAGGGCGGCCAGGTACTTCTGGCGGATGCGGGTGACCTCTTCCACCTCCGCCAGGGTGACGCCCAGGGCGTCTCGCTGCTCCCGCAGGATGGCGCCCAGCGTCTGCATGGACGAGGCGCCCCTGGCTCCGTTGTCCCGGGCGCTTCCTGCTGTGGTCCGTCGTTCTTGTGGTCGTTCCATGTTGCCCTGGTGCCACCTTCTCTCAAGTCTCATCTGCCACCGGCATGGGTGCTGGTCTAGCAAGGCCTGGCGAAACGGGGCTGCAGGCACGCACACACCGGGGCGATGGATCTCGCTCAAATCTCGGCACAAACTTCGGTCTTCCTGGGCGCGCTTGCACTCGGTCCCAGGGAAAACTGCCCACATTTTAACACAGGCCCAGGAATTCCTTCAATTTGCGGGCCAGGCCTGGGGAGGGGCAGGGAGAGGACCGATCCGGCCCAGGACCCGCCCAGATTGACAGGCCCTGCCCCTGGGGTACAATGGGGGCGCGCCGGGCATCCGGCGGCTTCCAGGACGATCCAGAGGGTGGCGAGGCATGGCCAAGCCCAGTTCCAAATCGAGATCCAAGGCCAAACCCAAATCCAAGCGCGGCGGCCTGCTCCACCGCCTGCAGCGGATCTTCAACCTGGTCCGCTTTCTAGCGGTCCTGCTCCTGCTGCTCATCGTGGGGCGGGCGGCCGGCTATGCCCTCCCCGGCCTGGCGCACCTGACCCGTCGGGGGCGCTGGTTCCCCGCGGCTGGCGCCCACGTGGCCTTGATCCTGGGCCATGCCGGTTCGGACACTGGAGCCATCTGCACGGACCCGGAAGGGCGTCCCACGGTGACCGAGGCGGCCATCACCCGGCAGGTGGGAGAGCTGGTGGCCCAGCGGCTGCGCCGAGCCGGGGCCGACGTGGAGCTCCTGGAGGAGTACGATCCCCGGCTGGAGGGCCTGCGGGCGGACCTGCTCCTGAGCCTCCACGCGGATAGCTGCATCGACGCCAGCGGCTACAAGGCGGCCCGCAGCCAGGAGAGCCGCATCCCCGGGGTGGAGGACCGGCTCCTGGCCTGCATCGACCGGGAGTACGCGACGGTCACGGGCCTGCCGCCCCATCCCAACACGGTGACCCACAACATGACCCTCTACCACGCCTTCCGCCGGGTGGATCCGGAGACGCCGGCTGCCATCCTGGAGATGGGTTTCCTGGGTGGGGACCAGGAACTGCTCACGGAACGTCCTGAGGTGGTGGCCCAGGGCGTGGCGGAGAGCATCCTCTGCTTCCTGAACCCGGAAGAGCCTCCTGCGCCTTGACCACCTGGCCCTTTCGCCTCGGTAAAAGCGGGTCCTTTCCTGGCTATCAGGAAATAACCATCAGGGACTAAGAGGAGGAAACAAAAACGGACGGCGTCGCAAAGGACACCGTCCGTCGTTTTTGCAAATCTTGGTGGAGCGTAGAAACGCAGGGGTTGGTTTCATCACCCCCAATATTTGCTGATTAGCCGACGACTTCGACGTCGGAAGCGGCGAGCCCCTTGGGGCCCTGGGTGATCACGAAGGTGACTCGCTGACCCTCCTCCAGGTTCCGGAAGCCATTGCCGGAGATGGCGCTGTAGTGGACGAACACATCGTCCCCGCCGTCCCACTCAATGAAACCAAAACCCTTGGTGGTGTTGAACCACTTCACTCGACCTTCGACACGCTCACTCATTTGGTACTCCTTTGGTACTGAGGAAAGAAAGAAACTGTTAACCACTCACCAGAGAGCTGGGGAAGCGTCTTTCGACAAAAAACCCCTCAGGAGTGCTCCTGAGGGGTACGTCATGTGCCAAACAGGTGCTTCCTTCAGACAATCTAGCTCGCAATTCTTCCCCAGTATAGAGCATGGGAGGCGGTTTGTCAAATGCGCCTGCAAACTAATTTTCAGACCGGTCCCGATAGCCGCCTGGCCCCAGGACCAATGCCAGGGGGCGGCTGGCCGGGCATGTGGATCATCACCGGGACCAGGCCACCCACCTGGCGGAAGCCGAAGGCCTGGTACAGCTGCTGGGATCGGCGGTTGCTCTCCTGGGTGTTGAGCTGGACCCGGAAGGCCTCCAGGCTATGGGCGTAGCGGAGGCTCTCGGCCAGGAGCTGGCGGCCAATGCCTCGCCCCTGGAAGCGAGGATGGACGGCCAGGCGCACCAGCTGGGCCTCCCGCTCACCTCCATTCTCCCGCTGGTAGAAGGCCAGGGAGGTGTACCCGGCCAGCTCCCCCTGCCACTCCGCCACCTGGACTCGGCCCGTGACCATCAGCTGGGCGAGCTCCTCCGTCCCCATGTGCCAGAGGGGCGCGAAGGCCTCTCGGTCCAGGAGGGCCAGCGGACGCAGGTCCTCCTGCCGTGCTGGGCGCAAGGTGGCGGGGCCGGTCGCCGGGGGCACGTCCCGGCGGGTGTGGACGTAGAAGCGCAGGGCATCCACCGGACGGAAGCCGGCCCGCTCCAGAGGATACCGCAGCCAGCCGGCAGAGGCGATGGCCATCACCTGGACGGGCGTCTCCTCCCGGGCCAGGCGGGCCAGGGCCAGCCGCAGGAGGTCGGGGAGCTCCCGGCTGGGCGGATGGCCTAGATCCAACAACGCCGCCCGCAGATAGGCCCGGGTCGGCGTTGTGGACGGCAAGGTGCTGGGCCGTTCCTCCACCTGGATGCCCAGAAATCCCCACAGGCGTGGCGGGACGAGCACCGTCTCCCCCACCACAGCCACGCCCTCCTGGATCAGGCCAGGCAGATCCTCCAGCCCGCAGGTGCGAAAGGCGTGGCGGGCCTCCTGGTAGAGCTGTTGCACCTCGGGGAGGTCGCCCAGGCGGGCGAAACGCAGGGTCATGGCTGGGGTGGACTACCCTTTGACCACAGGCGAGGCGGTGGGGCCTGGGCTGCCTGTGGCCGGCTCCGGGGTGATGCCGAACCCATCGAAATGGTCCAGGGGCTCCGGCGCCTCCACCACCAGGATGCCCTGGCCATCTTCGTTGACCCGGAAGAGGCCCCCACTGATCCGCTCGTCACCCCGGATCAGCCAGAGCTGGTAGGCTTTGTCCGGGGGCAGGGGCGGGAAGGCCTCCGCGTAGAGCATGGCGACCCGGTTTTCCGGGCTCCAGACCAGCTCGGCATGGGCTGGGCTGGCTTCCTGGGCCGGGGGCAGGTTCACTCGTTTCACTTCCTGGGCCGTCATGATCAGGCCCATGGCGGTGACCTGGCGATCCAGCTGTTGGGCGAGCCGGGCCTGTTCCGTCCGCAGGGCCTGGACCTGGGCGCCCCAGTAGAAGTTGGTGACCACCAGGGCCAGGACGGCCAGGGCAGTCACTGCCTGGCCCAAGGAGAAGGAGGGGCCTGCCAGCCCGGAGAAGAGGCCGGCGACCCTGGCCAGCAGGCCGGGACGCGGCGATGCAGTCGGCGCAGCGGCTCTGGTGGAGCCCAGGGAGCGGCGCAGGCGTTCGCCCAGCTCCCGGGGAGCCTCCGCGGGGGGCGCGCTGTAGAGGAGGGCCTCGTTCAAGGCCGCGTAGGAGGCCAGCTCGGCCAGGGCCTCCGGGCAGTGCTCCAGGTGGGCCTTGATCAGGGCCTCCTCCTGGGGATCCGTGGCGCCCAGGGCATAGGCTGGGATCAGGGCCTTCACGGCCTCGCAGATGGCCTCCTGGTCCTCCTCGGGTTGATGTCGGTTCTGGTTCGGAGCGGGGTTTTCCGGTTTGTTCATTCTGAATCACTCACGCTAAATCGTGTCCAGTCGATGGTGCCGTCTGCCATGTGACGGGCAGCCCTTGCACTGCGCTCACCGACCAGGCCGCACTTGTTCTCGATGACGGGCAGGCCTGTCCTTGAAAGGAACAGGTGTATCGTTAAGCAAACGTTGAAACCTGGTGGATTGGATCTGCGCCATTTCCCGGGATCGAGATCGAAACTAGGCGTCCCGGTGGGCTTTGTCCCACATCTCCTTCAGCTTTTTCAGGGCCAGGCGCACCCGGGTCTTCACCGTGCCCAGGGGCAGGCCCAGCTGCTCGGCCATCTGAGCGTGGGTCAGGCCATAGAAAAAGGCCAGCTCGATCACCTGGCGCTGCTCGTCGGGCAGCTGGCCCATGAGCTGGCGCAGGAGCTGGCCGTCGTGCCACTGGGCCGTGTCCAGGATGCTCTCGTCGCTCAGGATGTGGGCCACGTTCTCCAGGGGCGTGGAGTCCGAGGTGGGCCGGCGCTGCTCCTTGCGCAGGCGGTCGATGGCCGCATTCCGGGTGACGGTCAACAGCCAGCTGCTGAAGCGCCCCATAGTCGGATCCCAGCTGTCCGCCTGCCGCCACAGTTTCAGGAAGACATCCTGGGTGACCTCCTCGGCCAGGGAAGGCTGGCGCAGGACACGCAGAGCCAGGCTGTAGACCAGGTTGCCGTAGCGCTCGTAGAGGGCCATGAGAGCCCCCTGGTCGCCGTTCTTCACCTGGTTCAGCAGCCCCAGCTCCGCGGACACCTGGGATGGACTAATCGAGACCATGACTTGGGCCGAACATGGGTGGGTTGATGGATTGGCCTACCGATTCGTTGCGCGCAGGAGCACTTTCCGTCACTGGGACGCGGCTTCCCTCCGCCGTCTCCCGTTGCTTCGCTTCCCCTGTTGCATTGCCTCAGCTGAGGATTTTCCGCTGCCCGTAGACCCGCTGGTAGTACTCCTGGAATTCCCCCTGGCGGATGGGCTCCCACCACCAGCGGTTCTCCACGTACCAGCGCACGGTCTTGCGGATGGCCTCTTCGCAGGTGTGGGCTGGCTCCCAGCCTAGGGCCCGGATCTTGTCTACGTTCAGGCTGTAGCGCCGGTCGTGGCCCTGGCGGTCCTCCACGTGCTGGATCAGGGAGCGGGGTTTCTCCAGCTCATCCAACAGGATCTCCACCATCTCCAGGTTGGTGATCTCCTGGCCCGTGCCGATGTTGTAGGCCTCCCCCAGCTGGCCCTGGTGGAGCACCAGGTCGATCCCCTCGCAGTGGTCCACCACGTACTGGTAGTCCCGCATCTGCTGGCCGTCCCCGTAGACGGGCAGGGGCATGTCGTTCAGGGCGTTGGTCACGAAAAGGGGCACCACCTTCTCCGGGTACTGGTAGGGGCCCACGTTGTTCGCTCCCCGGGTGATGGTGACGGGCAGGCCGTAGGTGATGTGGTAGGCGTTCACCAGGTGGTCGCCGCTGGCCTTGCTGGCCGCGTAGGGGCTGCGAGGGGCCAGATTGTCCGTCTCCACGCTGCTGTGATCCCCCTCGATGTGGCCGTAGACCTCATCTGTGCTGATCTGGTGGTAGCGCAGGTTGCCGAACTTGCGGGCCGCCTCCAGGAGCACGTAGGTGCCGTAGACGTCCGTGCGGATGAAGGCGTCCGGCTCCAGGATGCTGCGGTCCACGTGGCTCTCCGCAGCGAAGTTGACGATGGTGTCGATGTCGTGCTCCCGGATGGTCTCCTCCACCTGGGCCGCGTCGCAGATGTCCCCCTGGACGAAGTGGTAGCGGTGGGGATGGGCCTGGGCCACGTCCTGCAGGTTTTCCAGGCGGCCAGCGTAGGTCAGTTTGTCGTAGACCACGATGCGGTAGTCCGGGTATTTGTCCAGCATGTAGCGGACGAAATTGCAGCCGATGAAGCCCGCGCCGCCAGTGACCAGGATGTTTTTCATCAGGGGATGCCTCCTTGTGGATGAATGTGTTACCCACTCCGTCTCCTGGGGCCGAACCGCTCCCAGGTGCGTCGCAGCCGTCGCAGCCGGCCCAGCTGACGATGGGCGGGCAGGGGGAAGTTCATGGACAGGGTCAGGCTGGGCAGCTCGTCCAGGCCTGGGAGCAGGGCGGCAGGCAGCCCCGGGGCCGGCTCCTCCTGCCAGACCCGCCGCCAGCGCTCCCGCTCCTCGCCCCCACCGGCTGCGGCCAGGAAGGTCGGGTCCGTGCTCAGCTCCTCCTGGACCGCCCGCACCACCCGGAGCAGGCGCTCCCAGTAGGCCACCATCTTGGGTTGGGTGATCTCCAGGAAGTGTTCGTTGTAGGAGGTGCGTCGGTCCGGCTGGCGGTGGAAGGGGTGGGCCGCGTGGAAGGCGGGGAAGAACTCCTCCGCCCAGTAGCGCTCCACCCGCTGGAAGGAGGGCAGGAGCAGGTCCGCGTAGAAGGTCACGTGGACGGTGCTCACCCGCTCGCTGATGTGGACCAGGAGCCGGGCCTGTTCCGGCCACAGGTTGAAGAAGGCCGGGACGTCGAAGTCGCGCCACTCCCCGTAGGCCGAGGCCAGGCGGCGCAGCATGTCCGCCACCGTGCTCACCGCGTGGGCCGCTCCGGCGATCTCCCGGTCCTGGCTGCCGTTCTCCACTTGGTAGAGGGGCACCAGGGCGCGCTGGCCGAACAGCGCCGTGCTGGAGACAGGCAGCGGGTGACAGTGAGTTCGGCGTAGCCCAGCGGCCAGGGCGGGCACGGAACGAATGGCGCTCTCCATCAGGCGAATCCCAGGTCCATCGCGCCTCGGGCCACGTCCATCAGGTAGCGGCCGTAGCGGTTCTTGTTCATGCCGAGGGCCAGGGTTTCCAGCTGCTCCCGGTCGATGAAGCCCCGGCGGAAGGCGATCTCCTCCGGGCAGGAGATCATCATGCCCTGGCGTTCCTGCAGGGCCTGGACGAAATTGGCCGCCTGGAGCAAGGACTCGTGGGTGCCGGCGTCCAGCCAGGCGAATCCCCGGCCCAGGACCTCCACCCGGAGCTGGCCCCGCTCCAGGTAGGCCAGGTTCACATCGGTGATCTCCAGCTCCCCTCGGTCGGACGGAGTCAGGTTAGCGGCGATCTCCACCACCTGGTTGTCGTAGAAATAGATGCCCGGCACCGCGTAGTGGGAGCGGGGCTGCCTGGGCTTCTCCTCGATGCTCAGGGCCTTGCCGGACTCGTCGAACTCCACCACACCGTAGCGCTCCGGGTCCCGGACCGGGTAGGCGAAGACCAGGCCGCCGGACTGGAGCTGGGCCGCGCTCTGGAGCTTCTCGGGCAGGCCGTGGCCGTAGAAGATGTTGTCCCCCAGGATCAGGCAGACCGGATCGTCGCCGATGAACTCCCGGCCCAGGAGGAAGGCTTCCGCGATGCCCCGGGGCTCGGCCTGCTCCTGGTAGTGGAAGCTCAGCCCCCACTGGCTCCCGTCCCGCAGCAGGGTGCGGAAGAGGGGCAAGGCCTGGGGCGAGCTGATGACCAGGATCTCTCGGATCCCCGCCAGCATGAGCATGGAGAGGGGGTAGTAGATCATGGGCTT
>WGCB01000324.1 GCA_015494005.1 Caldilineaceae bacterium | reverse complement strand
GTGGTGGTCCTGCGCAGCCGTCGCACCCTGGCCCTGGCAGGGATGGGCCTGCTGCTCCTGGCCGGGCTGGGGCTCCTGGGTGGCCTGCAGCCGGAACGGATCCCGGCGCCCCTGGCCCAGCGCCTGGCGGCTCTGCCCGCCTACTTCGGCGCGGGGGACGTGCTGTCCCAGCCCATCACCGACGAGAACTTCGCGGTCATCGAGCGGGTGGCCCACTGGGTGGCGGCGCTGCGCATGTGGGAACGGGCCCCCTGGCTGGGGGTGGGCCCGGGCAACTACGCCGCGGTCTACCCGGCGGTGAAGGTGCCCCCTTGGGACGATCCCCTGGGCCACGCCCACAACATCTACTTGAACGTCCTGGCGGAGACGGGGCTGCTGGGGCTGGCCGCCTACCTGGTCCTGTGGGCCGGGGCGGTGATCTGGCTGGTGCGGCGCTGGCGACAGGCTCCCGGAGACGGCTGGGAGCGGGCCTTCCTGCTGGGCGTGCTGGGCGTGCTGGCCCATTTGACCGTCCACAATTTGTTCGATAACCTGTACGTTCAGGGCATTCCCCTGCACCTGGCCCTCTGGCTGGGGGCAGCCCAGGCCCTGGAGAGACGGGAAACGCGACCAGAGAACGAACCATGAACCTAGTCCCAGACATCCCCATGAGCCCCCGCAAACGCAAGGAAGCCAAGCGGTTCGTGAAGTTCGCCACCGTGGGCGCCTTGGGCTCGGTGACCGACTTCGCGGTGCTGAACCTGCTGGTGCACCTGGCCGGCTTCGCGCCGGTGATGGCCAACGTGGTCAGCGTCTCCACAGCCATGATCCAGAACTTCTTCCTGAACCGGCACTGGACCTTCCCGGAGAGCCGCCAGCGGCAGGCCGCCTCCCAGATGGCCCAGTTCATCGCCGTGAGCGTGGTGGGGGTGGGGATCAACACCCTGGTCTTCTACCTGGTGGACCGCCAGCTCCATGATTTCTGGGTCCAGTTCACCGGCAGCCCGGACCTGGGCTTCACCGTGAGCTACAACTTCGCCAAGCTCTTCGCCATCGGCGTGGTCCTCTTCTGGAACTTCGCCGCCAACCGCCTCTGGACCTACCGCGGGCTGTGACGCCATGGCCACCATCGCCATCGACTACACCCCCGCGGTGCGCCAGCAGGCCGGCATCGGCCGCATCGTGCGGGGGCAGGTCCAGGCCCTGATCCAGGAAGCCCCCCAGCACGACTTCCGCCTCTTCGTGGCCGGTCCCGTCACCTCCCAGGAGCGGCGAGACGCCCCCCTTCCTCTGCACAGCACGCCCTTCATCAGCGAGCGGAACCTGGTGCGCATCTGGCACCGGCTGGACATCCCCTTCCCCAAGGTGGACTGGTTCACCGGCCGGGCGGAGCTCTTCCACGCCACGGATTTCGTCCTGCCCCCCAGCCGGGCCCGGGTCAAGCTCCTCACGGTCCACGATCTGGCCTTCCTCTTCTATCCGGACGCGGCCATGCCCAGCCTGCACCACTACCTGAACACCGTGGTGCCCCGCAGCGTGGCCCGGGCGGACCATATCCTGGCGGACAGCCAGAACACGGCCCAGGACCTCCAGGAGCAGTGGCAGGTGCCGCCGGAGCGGATCAGCGTGGTCCAGGGGGCAGTGGACCACCAGCGCTTCCGCCCGATCAGGGATCCCGAAGCCCTGGCCCGGGTGCGCCGTCGCTACGGCGTGGGGGAAGGGCCCTACATCCTGGCCCTGAGCCGGCTGGAGCCCCGCAAGAACTTCGCCCGGCTGATCCAGGCCTATCATCGGGCCCGGCAGGAGGGGCGGATCCCCCACCGGCTCATCATCGGGGGCAGCAAGGGCTGGCTCTACCACCAGATCTTCGCCACGGTCCAGGAGCTGGGGCTGACGGAGCAGGTCCACTTCCCCGGCTTCATCGCGGAGGAGGATCTGCCCGTCCTCTACAGCGGGGCGGACTTCTTCGCCTACCCCTCCCTCTACGAGGGCTTCGGCCTGCCCATCGTGGAGGCCCTGGCCTGCGGCACCCCGGTCCTGGCCGGGGACAACTCCTGCTTGCCCGAGGCGGGCGGTCCGGGAGCCCTCTACGTGGACGCGGAGCAGGTGGAGAGCATCGCGGAGGGGCTCCTCCGCCTGGCCCAGGACGCGAGCCTGCGAGGTCAGCTGCGGGAGGCGGGTCTGGCCCACGCCGCCCACTTCACCTGGCAGCGCAGCGCCCGCCAGCTCCTCCAGGCCTATGAGCGGGCCCTGGCCGGGTAAGTTGACCGGGGTGCAAGCGAGCCCCAAACGGGAACGCGAGCCCCGGATTTCCGCCCGGCCTGTGGTACAATAGGCCCCACCATCCAGCGCGAAACCAAGGGAGCGATCCATGTCCGACACGCCAGCCCCGGAGCGTCCGATACGGCGCAAAGTCAGCGATTCCGCCATCTCTCTGGGCCAGTTCATGCAGCCAGAGCACGCCAACAGCCTGGGCAACGTCCACGGTGGCGTGATCCTGAAGCTGTGCGACGAGTGCGGCGGCATCGTGGCGGCCCGGCATGCCCGCCGCCCCGCGGTGACCGTGGCCGTGGACAGCATGACCTTCCACCAGCCGGTGCGGGTGGGCCAGCTCCTCATCCTGCGGGGGCGGCTCACCTACGTGGGGCGGACCAGCATGGAGGTGGAGGTGCGGGTGGAAGCGGAGAACCTGCTCACCGGGGAGATCACCCACACCAACAGCGCCTTTTTTATCTACGTGGCCCTGGGGGAGGACGGGCGGCCTGTCCCGGTGCCCCGGCTGGAGCTGACCACCGAGGCGGAGCGACGCCGCTTCGAGGAAGGGAAACAGCGCCAGGCCCTGCGCCTGGCCCGGGCCCGGAAGGCGGAGAAAGACGCCGGATGAGCGCCACCCTACTGGGGTCGGCCTCGGGAAGTCTGGGGGCCGGGGCCCCGTCCTGGAGGATCCGGCTGGCGCGCTGGCTGCTGCCGTTGAGCGGGCTGCTGGCCCTGGCCGGCTACTTCGGCCCCTGGCTGCCCCACCGGGCCGCGGGCCTGGTGATCACCGGGCTGGACCTGGGCGAGGTGGTGAAGTTCCTGCCTCCGGTCCAGAGCGGCCAGATCTCCCTCTGGCGGGAGGGCTTCTACCTGCCCCTGGTGGCGGTGAGCCTGGCCTTCAGCCTCCACGCCTGGCGCGGGGAGCTGGGCTATCCTTGGCCGGTGCGGGTGGCCCTCCTGGGGGTGGCGGCGGTGGCCGGGCTCAACCTGCTGCCCCCGGCCTGGACGCCCCAGCGCCTGCTCACACCGGAGTTCCGCCTGCAGACCGGGGCCCTGATCGCCTGCCTGGCCCTGGCCGGGGTGAGCCCCCTCCTGGCCCTGCTGCCTCGCTGGCTCTCCGCCCTGGCGACCCTGGCCGTGACCCTCCCGTCCCTGGGGATTCCCCTGCAGGGCTTCCTGCGGGTGCTGCCGGTCCTCGGCCAGCTCTACAACCGGCCCCTGGCGCCGGGCTGGGGGCTCTGGGTCACGGAGCTGGGGCTGCTGGGCCTGGCCATGAGCGCCGGGCTGCTGGCCTGGCCGCAGGGAAGCCCGGATCGAGGCCCGGAACGAAATCTGGAGCGAACCGCAGAAAGCGAACGCGAGCACGCATGAAAATCCATTCTTTGAAGGCCTACAAAGTCCCTCTTCACGCCCTCTGGCTGCCCCGCACGGACCAGATCGAGATCCGCGTCACCGCGGGGCGGCGAGGACGCCCTCAGCAGTCCGTCCGCAAGGAGGTGACCGTCCAGCTGGACCAGGCCAGCCGCCTGTTGGGCGTCCTGGTGCCGGACGACAAGCGGCTGGGACTGGGCCGGTGGCTGCGGCAGAACTGGGAGGAGACCGAGGCGGAACCGGACGAGCCGGTGCCTCCCAGCACCGTGGTCTACGACGAGGCGGCCCAGATGGCCTTCTTCTCCGTCTGGCCCAACCTGAGCGGCGGGGAGATCCAGGAAGTGCGGCGCAAAGCCGAGCTGGTCCTGGGGGAAGGGGGCGAGCTGATGGTCATCCGCATGCCGGTGAAGGTGCGCCGACGGGCCGAGGATGCCCTGAGCGCGGCCGCAGGGTACCTGCCGAACCGGTAGGAGTGGGCGGCGGAGCGACTGGTTGGCTGGTTGATCGGGTACATCGAGCGCATTCAAAACACAACATACGAAGGAGTGGTTGGACATGGCAGAGAGGATCCGTTTCGGGGTGATCGGGGGCAGCGGGGTCTACCAGATGGAGGCACTGCAGGACGTGGAGGAGGTCCGCCTGGAGACGCCCTTCGGCCCGCCGTCGGACAGCTACATGGTGGGGACGCTCCACGGCCAGCGGGTGGCTTTCCTGGCTCGGCACGGCCGGGGGCATCGCATCAGCCCCACCCGGCTGAATCAACGGGCCAACATCTATGGCTTCAAGATGCTGGGGGTGGAGTACCTCATCGGGGTGAGCGCCTGCGGCAGCCTACGGGAGCATCTGAAGCCTGGCCACATCGTCATCCCGGATCAGCTTTTCGACCGCACGCGCCTGCGCCCCCTGAGCTTCTTCGACGACCCGGACGTGGGCACGGACGGCCTGGTGGTCCACGTGAGCGTGGCCGAGCCCTTCTGTGATTTCCTCAGCAGCATCTGCTACCGGGCGGTGGAACAGACGGGCAACCCGGTCCACCTGGGGGGCAACTTCGTCACCATCGAGGGGCCTCGCTTCAGCACCAAGGCGGAGAGCCACGTCTTCCGCCAGTGGGGCATGGACATCATCGGCATGACCACCACGCCCGAGGCTCAGCTGGCTCGGGAGGCGGAGATGAGCTACGCGGTCATGGCCCACGTGACGGACTACGACGTCTGGCACGAGAGCGAGGAGCCGGTCACGGTGGAGGCGGTGATCCGCACCCTGATGCACAACTCGGAGGTGGCCAAACAGGCCGTGGCCAACGCCATCGCGCTCCTGGCCGACGCGGGTCCCAGCCCCCAGGCCAACGCCCTGGAGAACGCCATCATCACCGACCGCACGCTGGTCCCAGAGAAGGCCATCGACAACCTGGAGGCCATTATCGGCAAGTATTTCCAGCACCCATAGTGCCGTAACTTCACTACATTCCCTTCGATTTCCTCGAAAGCCCGGGAGGCCTACCGCCTTCCGGGCTTTTGCATGTTCGGCATTTCCTCTGAATCAAACGGCAAAAACAGCAGGATATACTGGACGATGGACTGTTCAGCGTGCATCGCACCCCGTCCTCACCTTTCCTAACATCTGTCCGCCAGTTTCTCCATTGACCGGCGCTCCCACTGCCTGGAGGAATCGTCACCATGCAAATGACCACCGAACGCCTTTCCCGTCCCCGAAGCGGGACCATGGTCGTGGCTGTGGCCGTGGCCCTGGGCTTCCTGAGCCTCTTCATCGCCGGGCTGCACCCGCTGATCACGGCGCCGGCCCCGCCCCAGGAGGAGCGGGCCCAGCGGACCAGCGCCTCCGTGGACCGGCCAGCCGTCCCCGCCTCTCTTGCAGCGCCGGAGAGCGCCCCGCCCGCCGGGGAGAAAGCCGCCCCCGTCCAGGCCGTGGAGGGCCCGAGCCAGGACGTGGCAGAGGCCGTAGCCCTGGTCAACGGGCAGGCCATCCAGGCCGAGGATCTACGGCTGGCCAGCCGAGTGGACCAGGTCATGGCGGCCCTGCTGGGCACGACAGCCGCCACGGATCCCCAGACTCACCTGGAGCAGGCCATCAACCAGGCTCTGGTGCTCCAGGCCGCGGACCAGGCCGGGTTCGCCGTGGCTCCGGAGAGCGTCCAGGCCACTCTGGCCGATTTCCTGGCCAGCAGCGGCGTCACGCCCCAGGCGTTGACCGCCGCTCTGGAGGCCGAGGGCATCAGTGAGGCCCAGTTCCAGGCCTATTTCCAGCGCCTGGTGCGGGTGGAGGGCTTCCTCTTGGCCGAGAGCCAGGCCCAAGGCCTTTCTCGGGAGGCGATCCTGGCGGCCCTCCAGGCCCAGGCCCGGGTCAGCTTCAATGCGGGCCTGGAGTGGCGCGAGGACGAGCCGTCCTCTCCCCAGGGGGCCGTCGAGAAGGTGGAAGCGGCCCCACTCACCGAAAGCCAGGAGGTGGAGCCCGTCCAGGCAGAGGCCAGCTCAGCTCAGACCAGTGAAGCCACCGAGTCCTCCCAGGCAGAGCAGAGCACCGAGGCACGGGGCACAGGCGTGGGTGATCTAGCGCCGGCCTTCACCCTGCCCACAGTGAACACCGAGGAGGGTGTCCTGGCACTGGACGATCTCCGGGGCCAGCCAGTGCTCCTGAGCTTCTGGACCACGTGGTGTCCCTTCTGCCGCCGCCAGGCGCCCGTCCTGGTGGAGGCCCATGCCCGCTACGCGGAGCGGGGCGTGCAGTTCGTGGGCATCAACGTCAAGGAGGAGCAGGCTCCGGTGGAGAACTACCTGGAGCAGGAAGGCATGACCTACTCGGTGGTCCTGGACCAGAGCGGCGCCACGGCCCAGGCCTACCAGGTGCGGGGCTTCCCCACCACCTACTTCCTGGACGCGGAGGGCCGGGTGGTGGCCCGGCACGTGGGGCAGCTCTCCCCGGAGCAGGTGACCGACTACCTGGACCGGCTCCTGGAGGCGCCAGCCCCGTAACCGTGCGCCCCCAAGGCGCCGCCCCCATACCAGACCGTGCAGCACCTCGGACTTTATTGAGCCGCAAATAGAGCTCTAAACATCTTTCCCTGGCTAACTCGAGGCCCGAAGTTTAGAAACCCGTTTTCGCCTTAGTAGCATCCTTTCCGATCTCAGGCCGACATTTTCCAACCGTGACCCACTTTTGGAGCAGACTATGTACTTCCCTCGAACCCCGATCCGATCATCCTTCACCCAGGAAGGCCATCTCGGCCGCGCGCTGAACCTGCTGGCCGTGCTGGCCCTGCTGCTCACCATCGTCCAGCCAGCCGCCAGCTACTCCGGCTCCATCCCCCTGCCGGGTCGAAGAGCGGAGCCGGCCGTCGGCCCGTCGACCGCGAGCCAGGAGGAGGCCGTGCAGGCTCTCCCTGTTTCGGAGTGGACGACTGCGTCCACCCGCCTGACAGCGCCGAGCCGAAGCTCGACAGCCGCGGCAGTCGCGTCACCGGAGCTGGGCAGCAGCTTGCTGCCGACCTGGATGGCCTCCTCCGACCGGGACGCAGCCCTGGGCGGCGACGTCCTGCCCAGCTGGCTGGCTCGCACTGGCCCGTCCGGGGACATGAGCGCTCCGGAGGATGGGGAATTTCGGGGCACGCTGATT
>WGCB01000323.1 GCA_015494005.1 Caldilineaceae bacterium | reverse complement strand
TTATCATACTGCGAGAGTATTTACGCTGCATAAGGCAAACATTAGCGAAACGTTTGAATTTGGCCGATTGGAACTGCTCCGGCCAGGGAATGGCGGCCCCAGACCGGGGAATGCCAGTGCTTTTTCGAACCGCTGACTGTTCTAGGCTGCTGACGGCTCCGAACCGTTGACTGGAACGTAGGCCTCGGTTCGAATGTTCCGCCTCGTCCCTGTTCACGCCTTGACCATGAAGCCGACACCCGCGGATGTCAATGTGACCACCCACACGCCCAGCCAGACTTCTGGCCAGACCCCCAGCGACACGAGCTTGGTCCAACGCTGCCTGCAAGGCGACTTCGACGCCTGGCAGCAGCTGGTGGATCGCTACGCCCGGCTGGTGCGGACGGTCCCTGTCCGCCTGGGGCTGAGCCCCATGGAGGTGGACGACGTGACCCAGGAGGTCTTCCTGGCCCTGGCCCAGGGCATCCACCGCCTGGACGATCCAGAGCGCATCGCCGCCTGGCTGGTGACCACCGCCCGCCGGATAAGCTGGCGGGCTCTGCAGAAGCGGCAGCGAGAGCACCTCTCGGATCACAGCGAGCTGGCCCGCCTGGAGATGACGTCCCGGAGCAGCGTCGCTCCCAGCCCGGACTGGAGCCTGAACGCCCTCCTGGATGGCTGGGACCGCCAGGCTCAGCTTCAGCAGGCCCTGGATCGCCTGGACGACCGCTGCCGGAAGCTGCTGCATCTCCTCTTCCTGGACCCGGAGGAGCCGGACTACGGGACCATCAGCCAGCGCCTCTCCATGCCCCAAGGCAGCATCGGCCCCACCCGCGGCCGCTGCCTGGGCAAGCTGCGGGCCATCCTGGAGGAGATGGGCTTTTCCGATGGCTGAGGCCCAGCCCAGACCAATCCGACGTTTGTCATACGATCCATGTATCATTTCCCCATGCTGGGCGCACTATTGGAGTGAAGGGCCCGGGGCGACGAGTCACAGGGCCAGGGAACGGGAACGAGAGTGCGAACACGCACCACGCATCAGCGCTAGGATGGGATCCATGGCACACTTGACCGAAGAACAACTCCAAGTCACCCTTCTGGACGGCAAACCCTTGGAGGCCGAGGCGGCCGAACACCTGGCCCACTGCCCTCGGTGCCAGCAGGAGCAGCAGCGGCTGGCTACTCTGCTTCAGGAGCTGGACATCGCCCGGGCCAGCCAGCCCAGCCCGGAGAATCTGGCCAGCTACTATCGCCTCTTCGAGCAGGTGGAGCAGCCCGAGAGCGCTTCCTGGCTGGACAAGCTGGTCCAGGCCGTCAGCCTGGTCCTCCAGTGGGACAGCCGCCAGGAAGCCCCAGCCCTGGGCCTGCGCCAGGCCGGCCCGGTGAACTACCGCCTGCTCTTCAGCGCGGACCAGGCGGACGTGGAGCTCCTGGTGGAGCCTCTGGGCCGCACCCGCCGCCTGGAAGGGGATGTGCTGCCCCTGGATCCCGAGGGCGTCCCCGGGCCCATCCTGGTGGAGCTCTGGCCCCGGCCGGAGGCGGTCAAAGAGGGCGTCCAGACGCCGCCCCGGGAGCACATGACCACCAGCGATCCCACGGGCCGTTTCCGCTTCGAGCATGTGCCGCCCGGGCTCTATTCCATGCTGCTGACACCCGTCAACGGCCCCTTGATGAGCATCGATCGGCTGGAGATTGTATGACCCTAGGCTTGCTCTCAGAGTCTCTGCTGGAGCAACTGAACACCGCCGACGTGGAGCAGGCCCTGCGCTCCGTGTCGGAACAGGATCTGCTGGGCCCTGACCTGGCCGAACGGCTCACTGCCGTGGCCCTGGAACAGGCCGAGGCGGATCCCCGCGCCGCGCAGAACTGGCTGGCCGTGGCCGCGGCCATCAACCAGAGCACCGGCAAGGACCGGGGCCTCCAGGCCCGGATCCGCTACGTCCAGGCCCGGCTGGCCCTGCGTCAAGGGGACGCGGCCGGCGCGGAGCGCTTCATCCGGGAGGCCCAGGAGCTCTGGCGGGCCCTGGGCGCCCAGGAGGATCTGGCCCGCAGCTACCTGGGGCTGACCCAGGTGCTGACCATGCAGGGCCGCTACCAGGAGGCGGAGGAGGCCATCCAGGAGGCGGTGAACGGCCTGCCCCCGGACTCCATCCTCCAGGCCCAGGCCCGGCTCAACCTGGCCAATCTGCTCCGCCGCCAGGAGCGCCACCAGGAGGCCCTGCCCCACTACGCCCAGGCCCGGACCATCCTGGAGGGGCAGCTGGATCGGGCCGACCCGGACCAGCGGCCAGAGCTCCTGCGCAAGCTGGCCCGGCTGGCCGCCAACCAGGCCAACGCCCTCATGTTTCTGGACCGGCCCAACCAGGCCGAGGAGGCCCTGCGCCAGGCCCTGGCCCGCTTCGACCAGGCCGGGGACTGGCTGAACCGAGGGCGCACCCGCACCAACCTGGGCGCCCTCTACCTGCGCACCGGCCGCTACGCCGCGGCCCTGGAGGCCCTGAACCAGGCCAGCCAGGATCTCCTGGGCGGGCTGGATGGCTGCTCCGAGGACGAGCTGCGCCTGCGCCAGGCGGACATCCTGCTCCTGGAGCAGGCCAACGCCTACCTGGCCCTGAACCTGATCCCCGAGGCCATCAGCGAACTGGAGAAGGCGGTGGATCTCTTCCGCTCGGCCCAGCAGCCCTACGAGCTGGGCCAGGGGCTCTACACCCTGGGCATGGTGCGCCTGCGCAACGGCGACCTGGACCTGGCCCAGTCGGCCCTGGAGGAGGCTTGGCGCCTCTTCACCCAGCTGGGCAACGACTACTGGCGCAACCGTATCTGCGTGGCCTTGGCCACCCTGGCCCACCGGCAGCGGGGCTGGCGAGAGGCCGCGGCGCGCCTGGATCACTGCCTGGCCGGCATGGTGCCGGGCATGGATGAACCGGCGGGCGCCAACGGCCGGGTCACCGTCTGGGACATCGACCTGCTCAGCCAGGCCAAGCTCCTGCGCCTGCACCTGCACCTGGAGGCGGGGGAGATCTCCCAGGCCCAGGAACGGGCCCAGGAGGTCGCCCAGCTGCTGGGCGTGGACCCGGCGAACCCCGAAATGGAGCAGGCCGTCCACCTGCCCCATCTGCGCCTGCGCCTGGAGCATGCCCTGGGCAGCATCGCCCTGGCTGCCCGCCAGCCCCAGGAGGCCGCCCGCCACTTCCGCCGAGCCATCCAGCTGCTGGATCGCCAGCGCATCAGCCTGCCCCTGGAGGAGATCAAGACCGCCTACCTGGACGACAAGGCCAACATCTACGACGACCTGATCGTCAGCCTGCTGGCCCATCCGGGACCGCGCCTCCCGGACGGGCAGCCCGGCCCGGAGCAGATAGACCAGGTCTTCGCCGCCATGGAGCAGGCCCGTTCTCGGGCCCTGTTGGAGCGGCTCACGGCCGCGGCGGACCCCCAGACAGAGGTGTCGGACCAGGAGGAGGCGGAGCAGCTGGCCATGCGCCGGGAGCTGCACTGGCTCTACAGCCAGCTGCGGG
>WGCB01000322.1 GCA_015494005.1 Caldilineaceae bacterium | reverse complement strand
CCATGGCGAACATCAAGCTGGATCAATTTCTCAAGCTGAAAGGGGTGGTCCGCTCTGGCGGGGAGGCCAAGCACCTGATCCGTTCGGGAGGGGTGCAGGTGAACGGCCAGGTGGAGACCCGCCGGGGACGCAAGCTGGCCCCCGGGGACGTGGTGCGGGTGGGGGATCAGGAGTGGGTGGTGGAGGAGTCCCTGAGCTGAGGGCCCCCGACCCCCGGTGGGGCCAGGGGCTCGCCCGTCAGGAGGTGGCCGGCGCGGAGACGGGCGTCTCCTCGCTGGCGGGTGCTGGCGCCTGGGACGGGGCCGACACCTTCACGGCCACCCCGTCCGCGGCCAGGACAGGCTCCAGGGCAGCGATGGCGCAGGCCACCATGCCGTCGTCCGGCTCCCGGGTGGTCAGCTTCTGCAGGAGCAGCCCCGGTGCGATGAGCAGCCGCATGGCCGGATTGTCCTCGTGGCTGGCGCTGAGACGGATGATCTCGTAGGCGATGCCGGCCACCACAGGGATGAGGAGCAGGCGGCTGGCGAAGCGCAGAAGCAGGGCCAGCCAGGTGCTCTCCACCCAGGCGAAGGTGAGGGGCGCGAAGAGCAGGATGCTGATCACCAGGACGTAGAGGAGAAAGCTGGTGCCGCAGCGGGTGTGCTGGACGCTGTAGCGCTGCACGTTGGCCACGGTCAGCTCTTCCCCGGCCTCGTAGGCGTTGATGGTCTTGTGCTCCGCGCCGTGGTAGCCGAAGACCCGGCGGATGTCGGGCATGAGGCCGATGGCCCAGAGGTAGGCCACGAAGAGGACCAGGCGGATCCCCCCTTCCAGGAGCGCGTCCACGGCCGGGTTGTCATCGAAGAAGGTGGCCAGCCACTTGCTCACGAAGGTGGGCAGCAGGAAGAAGAGCCCCACCGCGAAGATCAGACTGACGGCCACCGTGGTCCAGGCCACCGGCCCGCTGAACTCCACCTCCTGGCTCTCCTCTTCCTGCATGGCCACGTCCGCGCTCCACATGAGGGCCCGCATGCCCAGGCCCAGCGCGTCCCAGAGCAGGGTCAAGCCTCGAATGAAGGGCCACTTGCCCCAGCTGCTGGTGTAGATCTTGGCCGTCAGAGGCTCCTCGTGGACCACGATCTCGCCCTGGGGGTTGCGCACAGCCACGGCCATGCTCTTCTGGCCCCGCATCATCACCCCTTCGATGACGGCTTGTCCGCCGTAGTATTTCGTGCTCATGGATCTCGCTGTCTCCTTGAATAGGGGCGGCTGGCTGTCAGGAATAGACCGCCGCCAGGGCCACCCGCAGGTTGTCGATGGAACGCCGGGCGTACTCCAGCACCTGGGCCGGCCAGTCCGAAGCCCGGCCCACAGGCATCAGGGGATCCGCGCCAGGGGCTTGGCACTCGATGATGAAATCGCCCTGGTAGCCCTGGCTCTTCAGAGTCAGGCAGAGCTCCGGCCAGTCGATGCGGCCCTCCCCCAGCGTCCGGCGGTGGCTCTCCGCCGCGTAGAGGAGGCCCAGGTGGGATCCGATCTGCCGGATGGCCCCGGCGATGCTCGGCTCCTCGATGTTCATGTGATAGGTGTTCAGGGCAATGCTCAGGTGATGCTGGTGCTGGTCTCGGATGAGGGCCAGCGCCTCCTCGGCCTGGTTCAGCAGGTAGCCCTCGTAGCGGTTGATGGGCAGCACCGAGACCTGCACATCCAGGCTGGCCGCGCTCTGGAGCAGGGAGCGCAGGGTCTGCTGAAAGAGAGACCACTCCTTCGTTCGCCCCACGATGGGCCGGGTCCGTCCCAGCTTCTCCCGCAGGACGAAGCGGCGACAGCCCAGGGTCACACAGAGCTCCAGGAGCCGCCGGTAGTGCTCGATGCTCCGCTGGCGCTGGGATGGGAGCGGGTGGGCTGGGTCCGCGGTGAGGCCCGAGGTCACGGCCAGGACGCGCAGATCGTTTTCCTGCAAGACACGCTGGAGCTCCTCCACGGAGAGGGGCAGATCGTCGCCCACGATCTCGATGCCGTGGTATCCCATGCGAGCCAACAGGGG
>WGCB01000321.1 GCA_015494005.1 Caldilineaceae bacterium | reverse complement strand
CTCGGGTCTGTGGAGCCATGCGCACCTCGCTGTCGGGGGATCGTCTCTGGCGCAGGGGGGCGGGGAGAGCGTTCGGCCTTCCCCTGTCCCTGGGCCCTTGGGTGACATAATCACGCCTGCACTGCTGCTATCCTAAATCAAAGGGCGGGCCGGGTCAAGCCGTCCTCTGGGCGGAAAATGGCCCAGGGGATCCCCGGCCAAATTGACGAGCTTTGTTGGAGGGTGTTAGACTGAACTATGTTTCGTCAGCCATGCTCAGGCGTCAAGCCATCTGCACCCTGTCATCCACAACCCTCGAGAGTGCATCTGTGACCACCCTGAACCCATCCCAAAACGGCCCGGTGGCTCCGGGCATTGACCTGGCCGGGAGCCGGCCTCTGTTCCCTCGTCGCCCCGGTGACGATCTGGTCAGCAGCCTGGCCCTGCCCGATTTCGGGGCCAAACGGCTGATCTTCGGCCGCTTCACCCAGCCGGGCCAGGTGCACGTCTACAGCACCCGCTGCCGGGCCGGCGAGCGCCTGCGGGCCCGCATGTTCGTGCCTGTGCTGCCTCGGGGCGGAGCCGTGGTTCCGGCCTTCGCGGTGGTGGCCCAGAGCCTGCCCTACAGCGCGGACGTGCAGAAGCTGCCCGTGGATCTGCCCGCCGGCTACAGCGCCATCGTGGCCCCGCCGCCCAGCGAGCTCCTCCAGCCCGTGGAGGACATCCTGACCCGGGTGCGCTACTATCCTGGCCCCCTGGTGGACACCCGCACCCTGGTGGGCGGCCGCTGTTACCTGGTGGTCTGGAGCCCCCACAATCACATGGGCAAGTACGTGCTCCAGATCGGCCACCGCTGGCCCCTGCGCTGGACCTACTGGGCCCAGATTCCCTTTTTCTGGTGGCAGATCCGGGGCTGGTTCGGCCTGAGCCGGGCCATGGCCTACACGGTGGGGGCTGGCGCGCTCCTGGTGGCTGGGGTGACCACGGCAGTTCTGCTCAACGGCCGGGGGAAGAAGAAATAGCCATGCGCATCATTCTCTACCTGGGCAAAGGAGGCGTGGGCAAGACCACCGTGGCCGCGGCCACGGCCCTGCGCAGCGCGGAGCTGGGCTACCGCACCCTGGTGGTGAGCACGGACATCGCCCACAGCCTGGCCGACAGCCTGGACCGTCCCCTGGAGAGCGAGCCGGTGGCCGTGGCGCCCAACCTCTTCGCCCAGGAGATCAACGTGCTGGACGAAGTGCGGGAGCACTGGGGCAAGCTCCAGGGCTACATGGGCAACCTCCTGCGCAAACAGGGCATGAGCAAGGCCATCGCCGAGGAGATGGCCATCATCCCGGGCATGGAGGAGATCGTCAGCCTGCTCCACATCCACCGCTCGGCCATGGAAGGCCACTTCGACCGGGTGATCGTGGACGCGGCTCCCACCGGCGAGACCATGCGCCTGCTCACCATGCCCGAGAGCTTCCAGTGGTACGTGGACCGCTTCTACAACTGGGGGGACACGGCCGTGCGCCTCACCGGGGGCCTCCTGCGCCGGCTCATGCCCGACAAGGACCCCCTGCGCGGGCTGCCCAAGCTGGTGGAGGACGTGAAGGTGCTCCAGGGTATCCTCAGCGACCCCAGCATCAGCAGCTATCGCCTGGTCCTGAACCCGGAGAAGATGGTGATCAAGGAGGCGGCCCGGGCCCTGACCTACCTCTCCCTCTTCGGCTATCCGGTGGATGCAGCGGTGGTCAACCGGGTGCTGCCGGGCATCGTCAGCGACGGCCAGGGGAACGTCCGGGTGGCCCAGCCCAGCGACGATCCCTACCTCCACAGCCTGCAGCAGACCCAGGCCCGCTACCTGGGGGAGATCGAGCGGGACTTCTACCCCCTGCCCATCTTCCGCAGCGGCTGGGCCCGCGCGGAGATGGTGGGCTTGGACCAGCTCCGCCAGCTGGCCGTGGACCTCTTCGGGGAGCGGGACCCGGGGGAGGTTTTCTTCACCGGCCAGGCCCAGGAGGTGGTGGAGGAGGGGGAGGACTACGTCCTGAAGCTGCCCCTGCCCCGAGTGGAGCTGGAGAAGGTGAAGCTCACCAAGCGGGGCGACGAGCTCTTCGTGGTCATCGGCAACTTCAAACGGGAGATGCTGCTGCCCGCGGTCCTGGCCCAGCGGGACGCCACGGAGGCTGTCTTTGCCCAGGGCGTGCTGAAGGTCCGCTTCCCGCCCAAGGGGTGAGGGGGCCGGAAGGGGTGATCCCCTGCCCCCGGAGCGGCGTCGGTCCGTTCTCCCGGCCATCGCCTTGACCGACTGCCACTAGTGCCTTGTCACGCCTGAAATGATGGGTAAGTTTGTAGTAACAGCTTTAGCCGTGCTGCCGCTGAAGCGGCTACTACAAACCCATCAAAATACGCTTGGCAAGACACTAGCCATCTACCACCAGCCATTTGCCAAGGACATCGTGCCATGGGATTGCTACAGTCGTTGACCAGCACAGTGACCAACACCGCCTGTCTGGCCGCGGGGACGGCCCTGGGCTGTCAGG
>WGCB01000320.1 GCA_015494005.1 Caldilineaceae bacterium | reverse complement strand
TTCGTCCTGAAGCAGTGGCCGCTGGAGAAGCTCCGGGATGAATTCCTGCCCGCGGAGCAGGCCTGGCTGCGCGGCGCCCAGGAAAGCCCGGAGCTGGTGGCCGCCCTGCACCACAGCTACCTACACCATCTGCTCGGCCTGGAGGAACTCCTGTCCCATCGACAGGGGCAGCCCGAGGGCAGGGCCGAGGCCGCGGACGTCCTGGCCCAGGTGCTGGTCTCCCTGCGTGCCACCGCTCCCGTCCTGGCCGCTCCGGAACCGTCCCCTGAAGCCGCCACCCCATCCGACGCCCTCCTGGATGCGCTGGCGGAGCTGCGGGATCGGCAGGTGGTCCAGGAACACTGGGCTTCGCCCCGAATTCCGCTGGCTGGACCTTTGATCCTGGCCTTTCGTCGCCTCTGGAGCCGGCTGGTCACCGCTGCGTATGTGCTGCCCCTGGTGAAACAGCAGAACGCGTTCAATGCCCAGCTGGTGGATGTGCTGGATCAAGTTGTCCAACAGCTGTCCCGCATGGACAAATTCGAACAGTTAACAAATCAAAGCCATGTCCAGCTCCAGACCCTGACCCATCATTCCGTCGAGGGGAGCCAGGAAGTCGGCCGGGAGCTGGCCGAGCTAGCCCAGGCCATTCGGGAGCTGCGATCCATGCTGGCTTCGGGCGAGAAGAACGAGTGACTATGCGCATTCTCTTTGTGGGGAACACCTTCCCGCCGGGCTACACTGGCGGCGCGGAAGTCTCGATGTATCACACGTGCCAGGGTCTCCTGGGGCGGGGGCACGATTGCTCCATCCTCATCCTCACCAACCGGGCGCCAGCAGCCACGGACGAGTGGTACGAGTACGACGGCATCCCCATCCATCGCCTCTTCTTCAAGACCTACCGGAACCCTCTCTCGGACATCTGGGACGCCCGGATCCACAGGGCTGTCCGCCGGGAGCTGCGCCGCCTGAAGCCAGACATCCTGCACATCCACAACGTCTCCGCCGCCACCCTGGCGCCCTTCACTGCAGGCCAGGCCGAGGGGATCCCCATGCTTAACACCCTGCACGATCTGTGGCGGCTCTGCCCCAACAACATGCTCTACCGCCAGGATGGTTCCTTCTGCGATCCCCGCACGGCTCGCCAGGGCTGCCGAAGCTGTTTTCGCCGCTACGACTACTGGGGCGCCGTACCGAAACGGCGGTCCATCATCGCCAAATTGACGGCCAGCGTGCGTTTCCTGGTCTCGCCCAGCCAGGCCCTGCTGGATCGCCACGTGGAGGCAGGCTACGCCCCGGAGCGTTTCCGCATGATCCCCTACGGCGTGGCCGAGCCGTCCCCCCTGGCCGCCCCGGCCAGCCCGGAGCTGCGGCGGACCATCCGAACCGTGGCCGGCCATCCCATCGTCTTCTTCGGCGGCGGCGGGATCGAGATCAAGGGAGCCCAGGTCGTCCTGGACGCCATCCCCCAGGTCCTGGAGCAGATGCCCGAGGTGCGTTTCGTGATCACAGGGGGCGGCGAAGAGCGGTTCCTCCAGGGTTTCCGCCGCCTGGCTCCCGGTGTGGAGATGTTGGGTCGCATCCCGCCGACGGACATGCGCCACCTCTTCGCCATCGCGGATCTGACCCTGGTGCCCTCGGTCTGGCACGAGAACTCGCCCGTGGTCATCTACGAGAGCTTCCAGTCCGGCACGCCGGTCATCGGCTCGAACTTTGGCGGCATCCCGGAGCTGGTCCACCCCGGCGAGACAGGCTACCTGATCTCCACCGGGGATTCCCAGGCCCTGGCCCAGGCGATCCTGGCCCACTTCCAGCGGACGCCCCTGGAGCGGCGGCGCATGCGCCAAGCGTGCATCCAGCATGTGCGCACGGCCCTGGCCCTGGAGACCCATTTGGACGCCATCGAGGCCCTTTACCAGGAGATGTTGGCCTGATGCGGATCCTGCATGTGGTTCATCAGTACGCGCCGGTGGTAGGCGGCACAGAACGTTACATGACCCAGCTCTCTGAGGAGCTGGCTCGCCGGGGCCACCAGGTGGATGTGTTCACCAGCCGCTCCACCGATTCCAGCCGCTGGGACAACAGCCTGCCCCGCTTCGAACGGCTCAACGGGGTGGCCGTCCGCCGCTTCGACAGCCTGCCCCGCACCCGCCTGGCCTGGAGCGCCCTGGAGCGCGGCCTGCAGGGACATTGGTCCACAGGCTCTCGCTGGTACGAGCCTCTCATCTTCTGGGGGAACGGGCCCGTTTCCCCCAGGCTGTTCTGGGCTCTCCTGCGGGATGGAGGCCGGTACGATCTGATGCACATCGGCAACCTGCACTACGCCCACGCCTACACGGCCTTCCTGGCAGCACGGCGACACCGGCTTCCCGTGATCCTCTCCCCTTTGCTCCACATGGAGCAGCGAGCCACCTACGATGTGGGCTATCTGCGCCGGGTACTGCGGGAGAGCCAGACCGTCCTGGCGGTGACGGCCTCGGAACAGCGCTTCATCCGCCAACAGGGCTGGAACCGGGAGGTCACCGTGGGGGGCGTCGGCCTGGATCTGGATGCGTTTCCTTCCCTGGACCGGGACGAGAGCCGCCGGTTGTTCGGCATCCCGGCCACAGCCCGGGTCATCCTTTTCCTGGGGCGGAAGACGGAGTACAAAGGCCTCGATCGATGCCTCCAGGCCTTCCGACAACTGCGCCAGACAGACGACCAGCTCCATTTCCTGGCCGTGGGGCCCGAGACGGAATTCTCCCGGGCACTCTGGCGCCGACACGGATCCCTGCCCGGCCTGGTGGTGCGGGATCGGGTCTCCGAGGAGGAACGCCTGGCCGCGCTGGCCGCCTGTGACCTCCTGGCCTTGCCCTCCGCAGGCGAGTCCTTCGGCATCGTCTATCTGGAGGCCTGGGCCTATGGCAAGCCGGTGATCGGGGCACGCATCCCGGCGGTTTCGTCCCTGGTCCAGCACGGCCATGATGGCCTGTTGGTGCAGCCCGACGACGGCCATGCGCTCCTGCAGGCCCTCTCGTTTCTGTTGACCCACCCGGAGCAGGCAGCCCGCATGGGACAGCATGGCCGGGAGAAGCTGGAGCGCCGCTACACCGTCGCCCGCATCGCGGACATCGTCGAGGGCGTCTACGCTCGAGTGCTCCGTCGAAAGCAGACCCAGACCAATCCACAGGAGTGTTTCCATGCGGGTTAGTATCGTCAACCTCAATTTGCTGGGCCACGATGCCACAGGGCAGTCCATCCTCCACCAGGCCCGTTTCTTCCTGCGCCGGGGGGATGACGTGCGCATCTACACCCACCACCCGCCGGAAAAGGTGCCGGAATCCATCCGTGCCTTGGTGCAGGTGGCCACACCCGCGGAGCTCCTGGCCGACCGGGCCTCCCACTTCATGGCTTCGGACCTCTACGTCTACCACTATCCGTGCCGCTACGATCTCCTGGAAAGCATCCGCTCCCTGGAGCGGGGCGCGGTGCTCTTCTACTATCACAATGTCACCCCGCCGGAGCTGTGGGAGAGCGATTTTGGCCAGGAGTGGCTGCAGGAGAGCGTGGAAAGCGTCGGTCGCTTCACCCCCTATGCGGATCTGATGGTGGCGGACAGCCAGTTCAATGCCCAGCAGCTGGTGGAGCAGTACGGGGTGGATCCGGCCCGGGTCCGGGTGCTCCCATTGCCCGTCTCCCTGGAACGGTTCCGTCCCGGCCCCAAGGATCCGGGCTTGCTGGAACGCTACGGCCTCCTGGGCAAGCGGATCATCCTTTTCGTGGGGCGCATGGCCAGCAACAAACGCGTGGACCTGCTGGTGGAAGCCCTGCCCCGGATCCAGGAGGAGTTTCCCAACGCGATACTGCTCCTGGTGGGCGACGACCGGGGCAACCCAGCCATCCAGGAGAACGTGCAGCGGGTCAAGGCCCGAGCCGAGGCCCTGGGCGTGGACGACGCGGTGATCTTCACCGGCGTGGTGGACGAGCTGCCTGAACATTACCGCCTGGCGGATGTCTACGCCACGGCCAGCCTCCACGAGGGCTTCGGCGTTCCCCTGCTGGAGGCCATGGCCTCGGGCGTGCCGGTGGTGGCCAGCCGAGCCACGGCCCACCCCTGGGTGGTGGGGGAGGCGGGCGTCCTGGTCGATCCAGGGGACGCCCAGGCGTTGGCCAAGGGCATCATGGAGGTGCTGGCGGACGACAGCCGGGCCGGCGAACTGATCCGCCGGGGGCTGGCCCGAGCCCAGGAGTTCTCCGTGGAGGCCTACGAACGCAACTGGTTCCGGGTCGTGGCGGAAGTCACCGCCTGGCTGCCCAACAACCCCTATCCCGTGTTGGTGGAGGAGGCCTCCACGGAGCTGGAGCTCTCCCAGGCGCAGGAACCCTCCACGGAAGATCAGCCGGCCCAGGATCCTCGCCCCAAGCGGACCATGCCGCCAGCCGCCCTTGCCGCAGAGATGGACGAGTTGCTCCAGAAGGCGGACGTGATGCTGCGGGGCTACACC
>WGCB01000319.1 GCA_015494005.1 Caldilineaceae bacterium | reverse complement strand
GTCTTCTTCCAGAGCCGGGAGGCGGCCAACCCCTACTACCTGGCCACCCCGGACGTGGTGCGGGAGGCCATGGCCCGTTTCGGCGAGCTGACCGGGCGCCACTACCACCTCTTCGACTACGTGGGCGCGCCGGACGCGGAGCGGGTCATCGTGCTCATGGGCTCCGGCTGCGAGACGGCCCACGAGACGGTGGAGTACCTGGCCGGCCAGGGGGAGAAGGTGGGCGTGCTCAAGGTGCGCCTCTTCCGCCCCTTCTCCGGCAAGGACCTGGTGGCGGCCCTGCCCCCCACGGTGAAGGTCATCGCCGCCCTGGACCGGACCAAGGAGCCGGGCAGCGCCGGCGAGCCCCTCTACCAGGACGTGGTCACCGCGGTGAACGAGGCCTACAGCCTGGGCGAGGCGCCCTTCGCTCAGCTGCCCCGGGTCATCGGCGGCCGCTACGGCCTCTCCTCCAAGGAGTTCACCCCGGCCATGATCCGAGGGCTCTTCCAGGAGATGGCCAAGGAGCGGCCCAAGAACCACTTCACCGTGGGCATCAACGACGACGTGACCGCCACCAGCATCGACTACGACCCCAACTTCCACATCGAGCCGGACGAGGTGGTGCGGGCCATCTTCTGGGGCCTGGGCTCGGACGGCACGGTGAGCGCCAACAAGAACTCCATCAAGATCATCGGCGAGGAGACCCCCAACTACGCCCAGGGCTACTTCGTCTACGATTCCAAGAAGGCCGGGGCCCGGACCATCTCCCACCTGCGCTTTGGCCCCAAGCCCATCCGCAGCACCTACCTGATCAGCACCGCCAACTTCGTGGCCGTGCACCAGTTCGGCTTCCTCCAGCGCTACAAGGTGCTGGAACCGGCCAAGGAAGGGGCCACCTTCCTGCTCAACGCCCCCTTCGGCCCGGACGAGGTCTGGGACCAGCTGCCTCGAGAGGTCCAGGAGCAGATCATCGAGAAGAAGCTCCAGTTCTACGTCATCGACGCCTACGACCTGGCCAAGCAGCTGGGCCTGGGCGTGCGCATCAACACCATCATGCAGACCGCCTTCTTCGCCATCAGCGGCATCCTGCCCCAGGACGAGGCCATCGCCCGCATCAAGGAGGCCATCCGCAAGACCTACGGCAAGCGGGGCGAGATCGTGGTGCGCAAGAACTTCGCCGCGGTGGACGCGGCCCTGGAGCACCTGCACAAGGTGGAGGTACCGGACCGGGTGACCAGCACTATCGAGATGCCGCCGGTGGTGCCGCCGGAGGCCCCGCCCTTCATCCAGGAGGTCACGGCCAAGATGATCGCCGGGGACGGGGATCTGCTGCCCGTGAGCGCCCTGCCCGACGACGGCACCTGGCCCAGCGGCACCACCAAGTGGGAGAAGCGCAACATCGCCCTGGAGGTGCCGGTCTGGGAGCCGGACATCTGCATCCAGTGCGGCAAGTGCGTCCTGGTCTGCCCCCACGCGGTGATCCGGGCCAAGGTGGCGGACGAGGCCACCATGGCCAAGGGGCCGGAGGGCTTCAAGTACGCGCCGGCCCGCTGGAAGGAGATGCCCGGGCTCATGTACACCCTGCAGGTGGCCGTGGAGGACTGCACCGGCTGCAGCCTCTGCGTGGAGGTCTGCCCGGCCAAGGACAAGCGGGCCGTGGGGCGCAAGGCCATCAACATGGCGCCTCAGCTGCCCCTGCGGGAGCAAGGACGCAAGCACTGGGACTTCTTCCTGGAGCTGCCCGACTATCCCCTCTACGCCAACGGCCACAACGGGGACGGCCAGGGTGGCCAGGTGATCCACAACGGGGATGGCCACGTCACCGTGGAGCCCCTTCCGGAGCAATCCGGGCTGGAACTCCCGGTGCTCAAGTACAACAGCGTGAAGAACATCCAGCTCCTCACGCCCCTCTTCGAGTTCTCCGGGGCCTGCGCCGGCTGCGGCGAGACCCCGTACCTGAAGCTCATGAGCCAGCTCTTCGGCGACCGGGCCCTGATCGCCAACGCCACGGGCTGCTCCAGCATCTACGGCGGCAACCTGCCCACCACGCCCTGGACCTACAACAAGGAGGGGCGGGGGCCGGCCTGGAGCAACTCCCTCTTCGAGGACAACGCGGAGTTCGGCCTGGGCATGCGCTTGACCCTGGACAAGCAGACGGAGTACGCCCGGGAGCTGGTGGACCGGCTGCGGGGCCTCATCGGGGAGGAGCTGGCGGACGAGCTGCTAGCCTTCCGAGCCTGGGATCACAGCGGCATCGAGACCCAGCGGGCCCGGGTGGCGGCCCTGAAGGAGAAGCTGGCCGGCCTGGACGAGCCCGCAGCCCGGGATCTCCTGGTCCTGGCCGACATGCTGGTGCCCAAGTCCGTCTGGATCGTGGGCGGCGACGGCTGGGCCTATGACATCGGCTACGGCGGCCTGGATCACGTCCTGGCCAGCGGCCGCAACGTGAACATCCTGGTCATGGACACGGAGGTCTACTCCAACACCGGCGGCCAGGCCTCCAAAGCCACGCCCCTGGGCGCGGTGGCCAAGTTCGCGGCCGGGGGCAAGCCCACGCCCAAGAAAGATCTGGCCATGATGGCCATGGCCTACGGCAACGTCTACGTGGCCCAGGTGGCCATGGGAGCCAACGACGCCCACACGGTGAAGGCCTTCCTGGAGGCGGAGAGCTACGACGGGCCCTCCATCATCATCGCCTACAGCCACTGCATTGCCCACGGCATCGACATGGCCAAGGGAATGGAGCAGCAGAAGCTGGCCACCCAGTCCGGCTTCTGGCCCCTCTTCCGCTACGATCCGCGACTGAAGGCCCAGGGCAAGAACCCCTTCCAGCTGGATTCCCGGGCGCCCAAGATCCCGCTGGAGGCCTACGTCTACAACGAGAACCGCTTCCGCATGCTCAAGCAGAGCAACCCGGATCGGGCGGAGGAGCTGCTCAACGAGGCCCAGCAGGAGGTCTTGGAGCGCTGGTACAAGTACGAAGAGATGGCCAAGCGGGAGGAGCGCAACGCCCAGCGAGCCGTTTCCATCCGCTAGTCGGGGTATCCCGTCACTCGTCCAGACATGGGTGCGCCCCATTCCGGGGCCACACGCCGCCACAGGGGCGCACCCTTCCGTCAATGAGAGCCACAGAGGAGTGGAATCATGGATCTGACAACCACCTACATGGGCCTGACCTTGAAGCACCCCATCGTGCCGTCTTCGTCCCCCCTCTCCGACAGTGTGAGCAAGATCCGCCGGCTGGAGGACGCAGGGGCCGCGGCCGTGGTGATGTACTCCCTCTTCGAGGAGCAGATCAACCAGGAAAGCCACGTGTTGGATCACTACCTGAGCTACGGCGCGGAGAGCTACGGCGAGGCCCTGAGCTACTTCCCGGACCTGGAGCGCTACAACGTGGGGCCTGAGGAGTACCTGGAGCTGATCCGCCAGGCCAAGGAGGCGGTGGACATCCCCATCATCGGCAGCCTGAACGGCATCTCGTCCGGAGGGTGGATCGAGTACGCCCGCAAGATCCAGGAGGCCGGCGCGGATGGCCTGGAGCTGAATCTCTACTACATCCCCACGGAGCCCAACATCACCTGTGAGGAGATGGAGAACGCCTACCTCCAGGTGGTGAAGGACGTGCGGAAGAGCGTCACCATCCCCATCGCGGTGAAGGTGGGGCCCTTCTTCAGCGCCTTCGCCAACATGGCCCAGCGCTTCGCGGACGCCGGTGCGGACGCCCTGGTCCTCTTCAACCGCTTCTACCAGCCCGACTTCGACCTGGAGAACCTGGAGGTGGTCCCCCACCTGGTGCTGAGCGACTCCGACGAGCTGCGCCTGCGGCTCCACTGGGTGGCCATCCTCTACGGGCGAGTGCGGGCGGACTACGCCATCACCGGCGGGGTGCACACCCACGAGGACGTGCTCAAGGGACTCATGGCCGGGGCCAAGGTGACCATGATGGCCTCGGAGCTGCTGCGCAACGGCATCGGGCGCATCAGCGAGGTGCTGGACGAGATGGTCCGCTGGATGGAGGAGCACGAGTACGAGTCCGTGGAGCAGATGCAGGGCAGCATGAGCCAGATCAACGTGGCGGACCCCGCCGCCTTCGAGCGAGGCAACTACATGCGGGTGCTCCAGTCCTGGCGTATGGACCCCACAGGAACGCTGCTGGGCTAGCACGGTTCGCCTCTCCGAGTGTGGCCGTCCGTGAAAAAGGCGAGGACGGACCCGGTCTGCCCGGATCCGTCCTCCCAGGAGGCCAACATGCGAACCCCAAGGGCGCCCGGGAAGGGGCCCGGGCGGATCGCCACGCTCCTCATGATCGCCGTCGCCGCCCTCTGGACCTTCTGGAGCGTGGCCGAGATGTACTACGAGGGCTGGTGGGGCAGCTGGACCAACCGCCTGCCCTACCTGGTCCCGGCTGTCGTCACCCTGGCGTTGACCCTGGTGGCCATCCGTTGGCCTCGGCTGGGGGGCTGGCTCCTGATCCTGGTGGGGGTGGCTTTCACGGCCTGGTGG
>WGCB01000318.1 GCA_015494005.1 Caldilineaceae bacterium | reverse complement strand
GTCACCTACGTCTTCACCCGCCTCTACCTGGGCCCGGGCATGGACACGTCCCAGGCCTGGCCCCAGCGCCAGGAGTGGCTGGTGGCCCACAGCCTGGCCTGGAGCCTGGGCGGCTGGCTCTGGATGCTGACCATCTTTGCCTGGATGCTCGTGCTGGTGGCCCTGATGCACGAGTACACCCCGGTGCACCGGGTGAGCACCATGCTCCAGTCCGGTCTCGTCCTCATCAGCGCGGTGCTCCTCCTGGCCGGGGTCCTGGTCTGGGGCCACGTTCTGCCCCGGATGGCCGGGCCAGAGACGGCTGGCCTGGCCGATGCCCTGGCCCTGACCTTCCTGGGAGGGGGGCTCTTCATGGCCGGCGGCGTCACTGCCTGGATCGGTGTGGACCTGGCCCTCCTGGAGAAGCTGCCCCGGCTCTGGCTCAGCCTGGGCGTCCTGGCTGGCTTGGCCGCTCTGCCCACCCCCTTCCTCCTGCCCCGCACCGAGCTGCTCCATGTGGGATTCCTCTCGCTCCTGGTCTGGTGCGCCTTCCTGGGCAGCCGGACCCGGCTCCCCAGCGCCTTCCCGGAATACAGCCCCTGATCCCCTGCCCTTCCCGGCGATGATCCCTGCCCAACCTGGCCAATTTTTCAGGTTGCAATTCCCCCTGTTTTGCAGTATCTTCAGGGGCAATCTGGCACAAAATCTGGTGAAAACCCACCAGGGGCGCAGCATTTCCTACAAAAACTTCAGCGAAGGTGGCCGAGGCTACAGCACGCCGGCTCCATCAGTGGCACAATTCACTATGGTTTGTACGTGCGGGTAGCGCGAACATCTGGATCAGCCTCGCGGATCCCACATGAGGCCTATCCTCTGCATCCGCTCGATGGCGAGCCCGAGGAAAAGACGAGCGCATCGCAGCTAGACAACGGAGTCTTTGGCATGGCAGACAGACAGCTCAACATCGGCGTATTTCACTACAAGGTGGGCGGCACCGACGGCGTCTCCCTGGAGATCGACAAGTGGAAGCAGGTCCTGGAGGAGATGGGCCACCGGGTGCATCTCTACGCGGGAGACCTGGGAAGCGTAGACGGGACCCTCATCCCCGAGCTGTACCACCACCTGGCCGCCCACGAGCGGCTCTACCACAACACCTTCTGCGAGCTGCGGGACTTCGACACCCAGGCCTACCAGCGCGAGCTGGACCGCTGGGCCTTGGAGCTGGAGCGGATCCTGCGCAACAGCATCCTGCGCCAGGGGATCGACTTCATCATCGCCCAGAACGTCTGGTCCGTGGCGGCCAGCCCGCCGGTGGCCATCGCCCTGGAGCGGGTGCGGCGCAGCCTGAACCTGCCCACCGTAGCCCACAACCACGACTTCTACTGGGAGCGGACCGACGGCGTGGCCCTGACCAGCGCGGCGGCAGTGGAGCTGGCGGACAAGTACCTGCCACCCCGAGACCCTCGCATCACCCATGTGGTCATCAACAGCCTGGCCCAGCGGGAGCTGGCCGAGCGCAAGGGCGTCCAGGCCCGCATCGTCCCCAACGTCTTCGAGTTCGAGACCCCCAGCTGGAAGCGGGACAGCTACAACCAGGATTTCCGGGCCCAGATCGGCCTGAAAGAGAACGACCTGCTCATCCTCCAGGCCACCCGCATCGTCCCCCGCAAGGGCATCGAGCTGGCCATCGACTTCGTGAAGGCCCTGAACGCGCCCCACCGCCGGGCCCAGCTCCAGGAGCGGGGCCTCTACGATGGGCGCCCCTTCAGCGAGGAGAGCCGCATCGTCCTGGTGCTGGCCGGCTATGCCCAGGACGACGTCACCGGCCAGTACCCGGCCAAGCTGCGCCGGAAAGCCGAGCGGGAAGGGGTGGACGCCCTCTTCATCGAGGATCGGGTGGCCAGCCGGCGGGGATCCCGCAACGGCCACAAGGTCTATAGCCTGTGGGACACCTACGTCTTCGCGGACCTGGTCACGTATCCGAGCCTGTGGGAGGGGTGGGGCAACCAGCTGTTGGAGGCCATCTACGCCCGGGTGCCGGTGATGCTTTTCGAGTATCCGGTCTACCGGGCGGACATCAAGGCGAGGGGACTGCGGGTCATCTCCCTGGGGGATCGGCTCCAGGGGCGGGACGAGGATGGCCTGGTCCAGGTGGCGCCGGCCGTCATCGAGCAGGCCGCGGACCAGGCGGTGGATCTCCTCACCCGGGGGGATCTACGGCGAGAGGTGGTGGAGCACAACTTCGGGGTGGGTCTGCAACACTATTCCATGGCTGCCCTGCGAGGGTACCTGGCGCCTCTCTTCCAGACGAACGGGCACGGGAATGGGCGGCTCAACGGGAGCGGGATCACTGGCTGACTGGCGGCTCCGTCGCTGGGTCTTCCGGGGTTGGCCCAGCGTCTTCCAGGCCCGATCCACCGGCGTCGTCCTCTGCCCTCGGCCCCGCATCATCCACCCCCGCTTCCTCGGCCAGCTCCGTGGCCGCCAGCAGCGTGTCCGCCTCCTGGGCGGGGAGGGGCGGCAGCTCCTCCAGGCTGATCAGGCCGAAGTGCTGCATAAACTGGTCCGTCACCCCATAAAGGATGGGCCGGCCCACCGTCTCCAGCCGCCCCACCTCCTCGATGAGCCCCAGATGCAGCAGCTTGCGCAGGATCCCCGAGCAATCCACGCCCCGCACTGCCTCGATCTGAGCCCGGGTGACCGGCTGCCGGTAGGCCACGATGGCCAGGGTCTCCAGGGCTGGCCCGCTGAGCCGGGTGGTCAGATCCAGGTTCAGGAAATTCTCCACGGCCTGGGCCGCGGCCGGCGCGGTGACCAGCTGCACGCGACCGCCCCGCTCCTGGATCCGCAGCCCCCGGCCCGTCTCCTGGTAGAGGGCCTGGAGGCTGGCCAGGGCCTCCTGCACCTCCGCCTCGCTCCGCTCCAGAGCCTGGGCCAGCTTGCCTGGCGTCACCGGCTCGTCCGCCACGAAGAGGAGGCTCTCCACCAGCCCGGAGAGGAACAATTCCGGAGGCTGGGACGTTCCTTCCCCGCCGGTTGAGACTGGGCCAGGAGCGTCCCCTTCCGGCAGGAGGTTGGTCGCTTCCTCGGATTTCGATGCGTCAGCCGCTTGGTGTACCATAATTTCAGCCGTGTTGGTTCTGTCTATCCGGTTTTTCCACAGATTCCCCATCCAAAGGAGGCCCCCGTGTACACGAAACGAACGTTCATCCTGCTCCTGGTCGGAGCCCTCTTCCTGCTCAGCTCCGTGGCCTGCTCCGTGGGCGGCCTGCTGGGCGGCAGCGGTGATGTGGATCTCCCCGACCGGCAGGTGGAGGTCAGCGACCAGGCCGCTCAGGAGGCCAAGGAGATCATCGCCCGAGCCAAGAACGGCGGCAGCATCCGCCTCACCGAATCCCAGTTCACCAGCTTCCTGGTGAAAGAGATGGAGAAGGCTGGGGAGGATCTGCCCTTGCAAGACCTCACCATCTGGTTCGAGCCAGGTCAGGTGATCGTCCGGGCCCAGGTGAGCGGGGAGGACCTGCCCGCCAGCGGCGAGATGATCATGGTGGGCAAACTCTCGGTGGAGGACGGCAAGCTCCAGTTCTCCTTGGACCATGCCAGCGTCAACGGGGTGGGCGTGCCCAAGCCCGTGCTGGGCGTCTTCAACACGGTGCTGAACGAGGCCCTGGCCGAGACGGACATCAGCAAGACCCGGGTCAAGTCCATCTCCCTGGAACCAGCGGTGATCGTCATCGAGCGGGAGTAGCCGGGGCCGCCCAAAGAACAGCCACTTCTCCCGAGCCAGCAGGAGCGATTCCTGAGGCGGGAGAGGTGGCTGTTTCGCGTCCACCGTTCTTGGGGGCTAAGCGGCCCACTCCTCCTCGAAGGGGACGTGCCGGATCATCACCTCCAGCTTGCCCAGTTTCAACCCCAGATCGTGCTCGATGACGTCCCGGGTGACCTCCACCACCTCGTCTGTCTTCATGGGCACGTCGATGTTGGGAGCTGTCTCCACCTCCAGGTGGATGTCCACCACCGAGCCTCGGGACTTCACCTCCGGCACCACGCTGATCACGTCGGCCAGCTGATCCAGATGCCACTCCAGGCGGCGGGCGATGCTCTCCGTGTCCAGCTCCACCAGCCCCCCTTCCCGGGTCTGCACTCGGACGCCCCGATGGCGCCGGGGCCACAGCTCCAACCAGAGCAGGGATCCGAACAGGAGCACGGCCACCACCCCCACGGCCACCTGGCCGATGAGGAAGCGGGTGGGATCCTGCCGCTGCCAGGCG
>WGCB01000317.1 GCA_015494005.1 Caldilineaceae bacterium | reverse complement strand
TGCACGGGCATGAGCAGCACCGCGAAGTAGTGGGTGGTGAGCAGGGCCAGGAGGGAGGCCCCGTACCCCACCAGCCGCAGCCGGGCGTCGGCCGAGCCGATCCGTTGGGCCTCGCTCCAGCGCAGCAGGGCCAGGGTGCTGATCACCGCCAGCAGGGCCACCAGGGTGTACATGCGGACTTCCTGGCCGTACCAGAGCAGGAAGGGGTTGAGGGCCGCCAGCAGGGCCGCCCAGAAGGGGGCGGACGGGGCCACCGCGTCCCGGGTGGCCAGGTGGCGGGCAAAGGCCCAGGCCCCCGGAACCAGCAGGGTGGCGGCCATCACCGAGGGGAAGCGTAGGGCAAACTCCTGGATCCCGGCCAGGCGGATCCAGACGCCCAGCAGCACGAAGTAGGTGAAGGGGTGCTGGTCGATGGTGACGTTGCGGGTGAAGCCGTCGGTGATGGGCAGGCGGCCCAGGAGCAGGTCCAGCCAGGGGGATTCCGCCCGCTGCAGGCTCAGGCTCTCGTCCCACCAGAGGGCCTTCCCGTCCAGCTGCCAGGTGAGCCGGGCAAAGGCCAGGAGGATGAGAGCGAGCAGGGCCCATCGTAGGAGCTGGGGGAGTCGGTGGGAGCCAGCTGCATCCGCTGACCCCGCCGGGGCGGTGATCGGTCGCATGGAGATCGATTATACGCCAGGCGTTGCGTCCGGCAAAAAGCGGGCGTAGAGGGCTTTGTGCCGCCGGGCGATGGACTCCCAGCGGAAGAGGAGGCTGCGTTCCCGGGCGTTGCGGCGCAGGCGCTGGGCCAGCTCCGAGTCCGCGCCGATGCGTCGGATGGCCTGGGCCCCGGCCACCGGATCCCCCGGCGGGACGAAGAGCAGGTCCCGGCCGTCCACCAGCTCGGGCAGAGGGGCCTGGGGCGCGGTGGTGACCACCGCGCAGCCATTGGCCAGCCCGGCCATCAGGGTGCCCCGGCGCAGGCTGGCGCCATCCTCGTAGGGCATGAAGAGCACGTCGCAAGCTCCCAGGTCCGCGCTCACCGCCGCGTCTGGCTGCCGGCCTGTCCACTGGACCCGCTGCTCCAGCCCCAGGTGGCGGATCAGGGCCTCCACCTCCTGCAGGTAGGCGTAGTTGGTGGGGTCGCTGGCCCCCACCCGCTCGCCGATCATGAGCAGGTGCGCGTCCACGCCTCCCCGGACCAGCTCGTGCAGGGTGCGGACCAGGGTCAGCCCGCCCTTGCTGCGGTTCAGGAAGCCGAAATAGCCCACCACCAGCTCCCCCTGGCCGTAGCCGCGCTGAGCACGCCGTTCCCGCCGCTCCTCCGGGGAAAGGAGCCGCCCGGGCACGTTGCTGCCGATGGGGATCTTGGCCAGGTTGGCCACCCGTCCGCTGAGCCGCTGCCGGTCTCCCTCGTTGGTCACCACCACGAAGCGGCTGGTGAAGGCCGGGCGCTCGGTGATCCAGCGGCGCAGCCAGGCCCCTGCTTTGGGGAAAAGGTAGGGGACCAGCAGATCGTGGTAGGTCCAGGCCACGGCCAGGCCCTGACGGCGCCAGATGGCCGGCGCCAGGTTGATGGCCGGGTGCATGCCGAAGGCCGCGGTCTGGTACTGGACGTGGACCCAGTCGGCCTGGATCTCCCGGGCCAGCCGGGCCACTTTTCCCCAGATGCGCCAGCCCCAGCGGGAGATGTGGGGATAAAGCCGGGGATAATCCTCCTGCTTTTCCCCTGGGCCTAGGCCGATCTGTGTAGAAGTTACGATACTTGTTCTAATATTTTCGGCTTGGAGGTGCTGGGCCAGGGCCGCGGTGTAGGCCCCCACCCCGCCCTGCATGGGAGGATATTCGCCGGTGACGAAGAGAACGTGCACTAGAGCTGCTTCTCCAGGACGTAGCCCCGATAGTTCAGGTCCTCGAAGCCCTGCTGGGTGAAGAGGCGGATGGCCACGTCGTCCGAGTGGCTCACGTGCAGGGCCATCTCCTGGCAGCCCTGCTGGTAGGCGTCGTTGACCACCCGGCGCAGCAGCCACTTGGCGATGCCCTGCCCCCGCCATTCCTCCTTGACCTGGAGCTCGGCCAGGTAGGCCACCGGGTTCACGTCCTTGGGGGTGGTCACGGAGCGAAGGTAGACCCGGGCCTCGGCCACTTCCTCCCGCTCGTGGAGGAGCTGGTAGCGGCGGCCCTGGCGCACGGTCTGGGAGGCCAGCTGCAGGGGCAGCCCGGGCAGCTTCTCGTTGAGGAACTGGCGCAGGGGCAGGCGCATGCAGTAGTAGCGCTCCTTCAGCCGGTAACCGGCCTCGGTCAGGATCCGGAAGTGGACGTTCCAGTCCCCGGGCAGCACGCCGATCCCGGACTGGAAGGAGGGGTAGCCGCTGCTGAAGGCGAAGGCTCGGGCCGTCTCCACCTGGGACTCCCGCCAGAAGTGCTCGGCCATCTGGAAGAGGAGGGCCGTGGCCTCCCGGATGGGTCCTTCCTGGGGCAGGGCCAGGAAGCGGATCAGTCCCACTGGCTCCAGGCTGTCCGTGTGGAGGGCCTCGCTGTCCAGCCCCACGGCCGCGTCCAGGAAGCCCACCAGGGCATCCCCTTGCCAGGCCCCCAGCTGCAGATGCCGGTGCCACTGCATGGGGTGGACCGTGGGCGGATCCAGGCGGAAGATCTCCTCCTGGATGGCCTCCTCGTCCATGGGACTGCTGTAGGGAGCCTGCTCCAGGGCCTGGTTCAGGAGCCCCAGCAGCCGCCGACCATCCCCTGGGTTCAGGACGCGCACCGTCACAGGAAGCGGCATCACGGGATCCTCTGCTCCAGCGTTCGCACCAGTTCCTCCTGCCCTTCCACCCCAGGCAGGAAGAGGCTCTCGGGCCGGTCCATCTGCACCAGGCCGCTCTTCGGGTCCACCGGGTAGTAGACCAGGCTGATGGAGCGGGCCAGTCGTCCCCCCTCGTGCACGTCCACCAGCTGGCGGAAGGCCACTTCCTGGGGCCGTTGCCCGGGCCGCCGCAGGATCAACCCCTGGGGCGTCACCTCCACCTTGGTCAGCCACCAGCGCAGGTTCACCAGGGTGAAGGCAAGGGAGAGGACCAGGAACAGGAAGGTGTCCGCGGCGAAGCCCTGGGTCAGGGTCCAGGCGAAGAGGAGGGTCATCATGGCGCCCAGCGCGGTCCACAGGCCATAGCGGACGTGGGCCCGGTAAACGGTGGCCTCAGACATCCTCGTCGATGACCTCGATGAGCCGGTGCTCCAGCTCGGGGACCAGGCTGTGCAGCCGGGTGAAGCGGACCAGCTCCCGGCCGAAGAAGCGGATGCGCTCCTCCAG
>WGCB01000316.1 GCA_015494005.1 Caldilineaceae bacterium | reverse complement strand
GTAGACAATAGTGTGGGCCTTCTGCCCGGCCCCCTTGAAACCCCTCCCCAGAAAGCCGTAGTAGAAGAGGAGCTCGGCCACGCTCTGGGGGTTGGTCCAGGGCATCTCCCGCTCCAGCTTGGCCGGCCCCATCTGGCGGATGCTGCCGAACTCCCGGCTGAACTGGGCCTCCACCAGCTCGCCCCCAGCCGAGAGGAGGGCCTCCAGCGCGGCCTGGGCCTGGGGCTGGAAGTCGACGACCTCCTGGTAGGCCATGAGCACCGAGGTGGGGTCGGTGATCTGGGCGGTGAGCAGGTCGATGGCCTGATGCCGGTTCTCCGCCGCGTCCAGGAAGGCGCCGCGCAGCTCCGCGATCACCTGGAGCAGGATATCCGGGTAGTCAACGAGCATCTGGCTGGTGGTGGGCATGGCCGTTTGGCGAGGAGGTGGGCCGGATCCAGTCCGAGCCTTTTTCGTGGATGTTGTCAGGAAGGTCGCTTTTCGTTATACTGAGCCTACGTTCGCACCGTTCCAGGAGGTCTTCCCATGAGTGCCTATTCGAACAATCGACAGCCCCAGTCATCCGTCCCCGGAGGCTGGTCTCTCTCCCAGATCCTGCGGGATCTGGCCCTGACCTGGCGCCTGCTGGGGGATCCCCAGGTCTCCGGTTTCCTGAAGCTGCTCCTGCCCGTGATGGCCCTGGTCTACTGGCTTTCGCCCCTGGACCTGCTCCCGGGCATGCCTTTCGACGATCTGGCTGTAATCTTACTGGCAACGCGTCTCTTTGTGCAAATGGCTCCGCCAGACGCCGTGGAGCGGGCCATGGGCGGCCGGCGGGCAGGCTCTCACCCGGATGATGGGCCAGTCATCGACGGCGAGTGGCGGGTGGTGGACGAGTAGACAATCCGGTGACTTGGCTTCATTGCCACCAGCAGGATAAAACCATGACCAAACTTCTCGAGAAAGCTTTCCAAGAGGTCACAAAGCTCCCCAAAGAAGAACAGGATGCCTTTGCCCGCTGGATCCTAGCAGAGCTAGCGGCGGAAGAGCGCTGGCACGAAACGTTTGAACGCTCCACTGTCGCCCTGGCTAAGCTGTCAGAAGAAGCACTATCCGAGCATCGAGCAGGCAAAACGCAAACCTTGGATCCGAACAAGCTGTGAGGTCGTACACAACTAGACGCTTCCGCGAAGCGTTTAAACGCCTGCCTCGCTCTGTTCAACGACGAGCGCGTGAAGCATATCGGTTATTCCAGAACAATCCCAATCACCCCAGCTTGCGTTTTAAGCAAATCCATCCGACACAGCCCATTTTCTCGGTTCGTATCACTCGAGATTATCGTGCTGTTGGTGTTCGGGAAGGGAACAACATAATTTGGTTCTGGATCGGTTCCCATGCAGATTATGACCGGCTGCTCACCAATTTATCATAAACGTTTGTTCGTATCTCAACCCGGCGGACAGAAATCGGATTGAGGTCTGCATTCCTCTGCATTCCAGTGGTGTCTTCGCGATGAACGAACCAACTCAGCGCACAGAACCCCAGGCCGTTGAGCCCATGACCTTCGCCCAGGTGACGGAGCTGCTGGACGTGGCCCCCAGCACCCTGCGCCGCTGGATCCAGCGCTTCGCCGACTTCCTGGAGCAGGACGCTGGGGCAAGCGACGCCCTCTTCGGCCCCACGGACGTGGAGACCCTAAGTGTGATCCGGGGGCTGCTGGCCGAGGGCTACACCTACGAGCAGATCACCCACCGGCTCCAGGTGCTGGTGGCCGCCCATCGGGACGAAGAACCCCAGGAGGCCGCCCCGCTGGCCACCCCCTTGAACACGAACCTGCCCCAGGCGGTCACCGACGTGCTCCACACCATGGCCGACACCCAGCAGGCCATCCTCAACAGCCAGACCTCCATCCGGGAACTCCTGGGCGTGGTGGTCCAGGACAACTTCAACCTGAAAGAGGAAAACCGCAAGCTCCGGGACCGGATGCTGGAGCTGGAGCGGACCCTGGCCGAGTACCAGCGCCGGGAGGAGACCCGCAAGGAGCGCATCGAGAACCGGCTGCGGGCCCTGGAGGGGACCCTGGGCGCCCTCCAGCAGCAGATTGCCCGCTGGGTGGAACAGCAGCGCCGGCGGCGAGGCTGGTTCTGGTGATCCCCCGCCCTACTCCAACTCCGCCCTACTTCAACTCCAATGTGCGGCTGCTGAAGGTCCGCTCCAACAGGGGCTCGCCCACCAGATCGTACTCCATGGCCCCGGTGACATGGACCTGGATCATCTCCCCCACCGGAATCCCTGCGAAGCCCGGGATCAGCACCAGCCCATCCACCTCCGGCGCGTCCCGGTAGCTGCGTCCCAGGAGCAAGGGCTCTCCGCTGCCCTGGATCGCCCCTTCCCCTTCCACCAGCACATCCAACACCCGCCCCACCTGGGCCTGGTTTCGGGCCAGGCTGATGGGCTGCTGGATCTCCATGAGGCGAGCGTAGCGCTCCGCTTTCACCTCCTCCGGCACCTGGTCCGGCAGAGCCGCGGCCGGGGTGCCCGGCTCCGGGCTGAAGGGGAAGGCCCCCACCTTGTCGAACTGAATGGCCTGGACGAAGTCCAGCAGCCCCTGGAACTCCGCCTCCGTCTCCCCGGGATAGCCCACGATGAAGGTGGTGCGCAGGGTGATGTCCGGCATGGCGGCCCGCAGCTTGCGGATGTGGTCGTGGACCATGTCCAGGTTGCTGGGTCGGCGCATGCGGCGCAGAGTGCGGGGATCCCCGTGCTGCAGGGGCATGTCCAGGTAGGGGACGATCTTGGGCTGCTCGGCCATGACCTGGATCAGCGCGTCGCTCACGTGGCCGGGGTAGGCGTACATGAGCCGCACCCAGCGCAGGCGGTCGTCCGTGCGTTGGCAGATGGCGTTGAGCAGCCGGGGCAGGCTGTCCGGCTGGCCCCAGTCCCGGCCGTAGTCTGTGGTGTCCTGGGCCACGATGACCAGCTCCTTGGCCCCCGCGTCCACCAGGGCCACCGCCTCGTCCACCACCGCCTCCAGGGGGCGGCTGCGCAGCTTGCCCTTGAAGGAGGGGATGGTGCAGAAGGCGCAGGGGGCGTTGCAGCCATCGGAGATCTTCAGGTAGGCGCTGCCGCTGACCACCTGGGGTCGGGGCACAGGGGCCTGGAAAGGCTCCTCGGGATCCCCCAGCAGGCTGTAGCGCTGGAACTGCCGCTTGCCCTGGCCACCCCGCAGGGTCCGCACCAGCTCCACGATCTCCATCCAACGCCGGGTGCCCAGCAGGCCGTCCACCCCGGGCACCTGGGCCAGGACCTGCTCCCCGTCCCGCTGGGCCATGCAGCCGGCCGCGATGAGGAGCTGACCCGACCGCTTGCCCTGGGCCAGCTCCTGGAGCACGCCGATGGACTCCTCCTTGGCCGCGCCCAGGAAGCCGCAGGTGTTGACGATGAGCACGTCCGCCTCCTCCGGCGTCTCTGTGGAGGTCATGGCGGCCTGCTGGAGCAGCATCTCCATGCCCTCGCTGTCCACCTGGTTCTTGGGGCAGCCCAGGGTGATCAGGTGATATCTCGTGGGGTGATCTTCTCGTTTACGGGTCATGTGGCACTCATTTCCTCTTCCTCCGCCCAGTGGGCCAGGGTGTCCAGCATGTGCCGGTAGCGGACATGGGCCCAGGCCTGGGCGGGCTCGGTGTTCATGCTGGCCACAGTCCGGGCCAGGACGTCTCGGGTGAACTGGGTGAAGCCCTGCCGCCGCTCCGCCAGGCCCTGGCCGTTGGCGTAGGGGGCGCTCATGGCGTAGACGATGGCCTGGACCCCCAGCTTGGAGAGCTTGTCCGCGTCCCAGAGGATGGCCGCCTCCAGGGGATCCAGGGGAGGCGCGCCCTCCTCCCGGTAAAGGCCCACGTGCTGGCGGATGGCCGCCACCACCAGGGGGATCTTCCCGGCGGGGAAGTCGGTCCCGGCCAGGATCTCCTGGGCTTCCTGGGCGCCGGCCTCTCCGTGGCGAGGCTGGGTCTTGCAGATGTCGTGGAGCCAGGCCGCAGCCTCCACCACCTCCAGGTCCCCGCCCAGCTCCTGGGCCAGGCGCAGGGCCAGGCCCACCACGGTCTGCACGTGTTCCCAGCGGTAGTTGAAGGGGATGGGGCGGGGCGGCTCCACCTGCCACTTGCGGCGCGACTCGGCCTCGGCCCGGGCCTGGGCGATGCGGCGCACCACTTCCCGCCAGGCTTCCCTGGGCTGTTCAGGAGGCATTGGAGAAGCTCTGTTCGTCATGGGCGTGGGACGCCTCTGGGAAGCCAGGCTCCGGGGCCGGGGCGTGGACCCCGGAGGCAGCCCGGCTGGCTCGGGTGGCCGGCTCCAGCTCCAGGATCCGGTAGGGGTAGACGTTGATCACCTGGGTGTCCAGGTACTGGGTGGTGGTCACCGTGTCCCGCCGGTAGACGTGGATGTGGCCATGGAGCAGGTAGCGGGGCCGGAAGAGGCGCATGAAGGTCAGGAAGCTGCGGAAGCCGGTGTGGGCCCGGTCCGGCTGGTCGTGGATGCCGAAAGGGGGCGAGTGGGTCACCAGCACGTCCAGCCAACGGCCATAGCGGAGCCGGTTCAGGAGCAGGCCTGGCGCCAGACGGGCGATGTTGGCCCACATCTCCGCCTCGGTGTACTGGAAACGGGGCGCCCGGCTGTAGCGGATGGAGCCCTCCAGCCCGGCCAGGAGCAGCCCGCCCTCCTGGACGGTCTGCCGGTGCAGGTTGAAGGCCCCCACCGGGCCGGTCACCGCCTGGTTGTTGGACCAATACTCCACGGCTCGGCCATGGTTGCCGTAGACGAAGAAGGCCGGCCGGTTCACCATGCTGACCACGTAGTCGATGTAATAGTAGGGCAGGTCCCCGCAGCTGATGACCAGATCCACCTCCCCCACCCGCTGGCGGATCTGTTCACTGTAGAGACTGGGCACAACTTTGTCGCTGATGGCCAGAACGCGCATGGATTTTCCAGATTTCCCCAACGTTGGGCGGCTCACTCCAGTACACCTCGTCCCCAAATTCTAACATTATGTTAAAACGGGGGTCAAAAAGCTGGGAGGAGCTCCGACAGAGGGAAAGCGAACGCCCCTGCCGGGCCTGTGTTGCCAAATCGCTCCCGGCCGGGGATAATGGGGGCGCACACCGGGAGCGGGTCGGGGACAGTCGCCCTCTCAACACCGCTCCCCTCGTGGAGTCCATGCCATCTGCCCATCGTTCCCAGGAGCGCCCCATGCTGCACCGCCAACGGGCCATCCAGGCCCTGGAACGCAAGCGAGAGAAGTTCCGCCAGTTCATCCAGCTGCGGGAGGAGGACCGGCGCCAGCTGACCAGCCTCCTGGAGAAGTTCCAGGGGATGAGCCGGGCCCAGGTGGAGGAGGCCCTGAACCAGCAGGCGGATCCCTGGCCCGGGGCCCTGCCCACGGACGAGCTGGACCAGGCCCAGGCCATGCGCCTGCCCTTCCCCGAGCGCTGGGACAACCACCAGGAGGCCCGAAGCTGGGCCCTGGCCACCCTCTACAAGCGGCCGGTCATCGCCGTGGACGGCAGCCAGATCACCCCCACCAAGGACTTCTCCATGCCCGTGGGCGCGGTGCAGATCGGCTGGTTCATCAACGAGCACCGGGAGGCGCCTCCCGGCGGGCCACCGGCCTACATCAAAGACGTGAGCTTCGACGTCCTGGCCCCGGACGAGCTGGACGATGACCAGGAGAACCCGGGGGACTTCCCCAACTGGCGGGTGAACCAGGAGCGCTTCGTCCGAGAGTGCGACATGCTCTGCCAGCTCATGCAGGCCTACCAGGAGCGGCCCGAGGAGGAGCGTCCCCTCTGCTTTTTCGACGGCTCCTTCATCGTCAGCTTCGCGGGACAGCTGCGGCCGGACCGGGCCCGCCCCTACCTGGACGCGGTGCAGCGCCTCCTGGACTGCTCCCGGACCACCCGCACGCCCCTGGTGGGCTTCGTGGACAGCCCCCACAGCCGGGATCTGGTCACCCTGCTCCACGCCCTCTTCCCCCAGGCGGACCTGCGGGCCGTCTCCGACGCCCGGCTGCTCCAGGCCCTGCTCCCCGGCTGGGGGGATCGCAGCCCGGCCTTCGTCTGCGCCCGGCCCGACTCCCTGAGCAAGGAGGGGCGAGCCCCCTTCTACAAGGAGGTCTGCTTCACCTACCTGCGCCTGGTCCAGGATCGGCCGCCGGCCCGGCTGGAGCTGCCCCGCTGGATCCTGGAGAGCGGCCAGCTGGAGACGGTGGTGGACCGGGTGCGGGCCGAGTGCGTGGTGGGCATGGGCTACCCCTACGCCATCGAGACCGCGGACGCGGTGGCCGTCCTCACCGCCCAGGACCGGGAGCGCTTCTACCGCCTCTTCCAGCAGTTCCTGGAGCGGGAGGGGGTGCGCCTCTCCGCGGCCCGGAAGATGCGCAGCAAACGCAGCCGCCGCTAGCCTCCAACCATCCCCCACGGCGCCATCGAGCACTGAGATTCGTCATGAACGACATGAACGACGAGAAACGCCCTTTTGACGAGAAATCCGAACCTGAATTTGAGGAGCCCGAGTTGGAAGGGCCCGAAAACGAGTTCGAAACGGAAGGGCGCCCTCTGGACCTGGGCGAACTGCTCTTCCGGCCCGGGGAGCTGCCCGAGGACCACCGCAGCGGCTACGTGGCGGTGATCGGTCGGCCCAACGTGGGCAAGTCCACCCTGCTCAACCGCCTGCTGGGCCAGAAGATCGCCATCACCAGCCCCAAGCCCCAGACCACCCGGGACCAGATCCTGGGCATCCTCACCACGGACGACGCCCAGTTCATCTTCCTGGACACGCCGGGCATCCACCAGCCCAAGCACAAGCTGGGCAAGCACATGGTCAACGTGGCCGAGCGCACCATCGCCCAGGACGCGGACCTGGTCCTCTGGGTGGTGGACGTGAACAGCCCGCCCAGGGAGGAGGAACGGCTCATCGCGGAGCGGCTGGGCAGCCTCCATCGCCGGGGCAAGCTGCCGCCGGTGGTCCTGGCCCTGAACAAGGTGGACCAGTGGCAGGGCTCCTCCCAGGCCCTGAGCCAGCGGGCAGAGGAGTACCGGGCCCTGCTGGACTGGCTCCCGCCGGAGGAGCGGGCGGCCCTGCCCGTCTACCCCATCAGCGCGCTGACCGGCCTGGGCGTGGGCGAGCTCCTGGAAGGGCTGCGGGAGCGGCTGCCTCGGGGCCCCCGCTACTTCCCGCCGGACCAGGTGACGGACCTGCAGACCCGCTTCATCGTGGCCGAGCTCATCCGGGAGCAGGCCTTGAACCTGCTGCGCCAGGAGGTGCCCCACAGCATCGCCGTCTCCGTCACGGACTTCAAGGAGCGGGAGGACGGCACCATCTACATCGCGGCCACCATCTACGTGGAGCGCCGCTCCCAGAAGGGCATCGTCCTGGGCCACAAGGGAGCCATGATCAAGCAGATCGGCCAGGCCGCCCGAGCCCAGATCGAGGAGATGTTGGGCCGCAAAGTCTACCTGGAGCTCTGGGTCAAGGTCTGGGAGAAGTGGCGCAAGAAGGAAAACATGCTGCGCCGTCTGGGCTACGACGCCCTCCACTGAGGCGCGCTGGTGAGCCGCGCTGGCCGGGCCATTTCACCCCGTCCCCTGCCCGGCATCGAGCCCTGCCCTGGGGCCAATTCTTTGGTGAACCTCCCCCCACTGTGATATGATCGGGCGTACGTGTATTGGCGTATCCGCGTCTTTACCACGTTGCGCGCGACACGTTTGGCCGGTGCACTTCATCCGTGACGCCAGTGCCATCCGTGCACCGAGATTTTTGAGTAGCAGATCAATCGAGCCTGATGAACCCACGCACACTGCGCGTTCTCGAATACGACAAGATCCTGGAGGAGGTGGCCCAGCGGACCGCCTTCAGTGGCGGCGCGGCGATCGCCCGGGCCCTGCTGCCCAGCGATGACCTGCGCACGGTCCAGGACTGGATGCAGGAGACCCAGGAGGCCTACCGCTTCCTGGAGCAGAAAAACGACCTCAACTTCGGTGGCGTCACCGACATCCGCCCCCTGATCACCAAGGCGGAGCGGGGCAGCCCCCTCCTGCCCATCGAGTTCGTGGACATCAAGAACCTGCTGGTCCGGGCCCGGAACCTGAGCCGCACCTTCTCTCGACTGCACCGGCAGTTCCCCCGGCTGGCGGACATCGCCTTGACCATGGAGAGCTGTGACCACCTCATCGCGGAGATCGGCCGCTGCGTCAACGACCGGGGCGAGGTGGTGGACACGGCCAGCCCCGAGCTGAAACGCCTGCGCACGGAGCTGCGCATCGCCCAGGACCGCCTCCTGAGCCTGCTGGACCGTCTGGTCCACAGCGAGGCCCTGCGCCCCTACCTGCAGGAAGCCATCGTCACCCAGCGCCAGGGCCGCTACGTCATCCCCATCCGGGCCGAGCACAAGGGCCAGGTGGAGGGGATCATCCACGACCAGTCGGCCAGCGGAGCCACGGTCTTCATCGAGCCCCTGGCCGTGGTGCACCAGAACAACGCGGTGCGGGAGCTGGAGCTGGAGGAGGAGAAGGAGGTCCGGCGCATCCTGGCGGAGCTGGGGGAGCTGGTGGCGGACGAGGCGCCCTACCTGCGGCGCAACCTCCAGGCCCTGAGCCTGCTGGACTTCACCTTCGCCAAGGCCCGCTACGCCTTCCACCTGGAGGCCACCGCGCCGGAGCTGCTGCCCTTCCGCCCCCGGTCCGTTCAGCTGGAGGAGACAGGGGACGAGGAGAAGACCCTGGCCCATCCCGGCTCGGTCATCGAGCTGCCCCAGGCCCGGCACCCTCTCCTGGATCCGTTGACGGTGGTGCCCATCGACGTCCACCTGGACGACGCCTACATCCTGGTGATCACCGGGCCCAACACCGGGGGCAAGACCGTGGCCCTGAAGACCGTGGGCCTGCTCACCCTCATGGCCCAGTCCGGCCTGATGATCC
>WGCB01000315.1 GCA_015494005.1 Caldilineaceae bacterium | reverse complement strand
TGGGCTGGACGAAGAAGAGATTCGCAAGTATGTGAGGTGGCAGACCGCCAAAGAACAAGAAGCCGTACAACGTCGCTTAATCGACTAACGCACCATCGCACCTTCTAGGTGCCCCCTTCAAGCCACCGGCTTTGCCGGTGGTGGTTGACTTGGCAGTGGCAAGGTTCTACCCTGACCCCGATTTGCGCGACATGTGGGAAAGTGGTAAAGATGCTTATCCAATTCTTGAGCGTTTTGAGGCAGATGGAGAACGTGCGCTCCAAGTTTTATCTCTTTGGCATTCGCACGAGAACCAGTTATTTAGTGAGCCAACTCGGAGTAAGCTGTTGTCTTTGCCTCCGAATTTTATAAAGTTGAATTGGGATACAGCCATAGAGAATTTAGCTAAGGCATACAGATGGGCAGAGGTGAACGGAGCAACCCCGAAATTGCTGCCCAGCCATAATATTTTGGTCTCTATTGCTGCTTTTTTCATTTTGTTCCCTAATTTGATTGATGATCCTGCGCGGAATTTTCAATCCGTGTTAAGAAGATGGTATTTTAGTAGGGTTCTTCAGCAAGGGGCACGGCAAGCTGCAAACTATCAAATTGGTGTGGATTTCGATGCGCTAATAAATTATGCAAACAATGGGGAACCTTTAAATGTGGATGATGTACGGTTGAGCGTGCATGCCATAAAACGAACCAATCGGGCAGGCGATAGTCGTTACAAGGCTCTACATTGTATCGTGGCCTTGTATACGAAAGAGGATTTGCTTACCGGAATGTCCTTGGACGAGAGCGTAGAAGATCATCATATCTTCCCTCGTTCCTCTACAAAGTATGGTATTCCGCGCGATGCTCTTGATTCAATTGCTAATCGTATAATCGTGACACAAAGAACAAACAGATCATTAGGGGACACACCTCCTATTAAATACTTCGGCACGTTGCAGGAACAAGCAAGAAAGGACGGTACAATAAAAGATTTACAGCGACGTCTTACCCAATCAATGATACCTGGAGATGTATCACGTCCTGACTTTACGCAGCAATTTGAAGTTGAAAATTTCGACTCTTTTTTGACAAAAAGAGCAAGTATCCTATTGGAACGTGTAGGCGAAATCATAGGTAAATCTCTAATTGTTACGGATATAGAAGACATCGATGATGAATAAGCGGTGTTATCCACCTGTTGATCGTCGTAACCATTGTCAGATGCCTGGCCCTACTGGAGCCTTGTTCTAGAGTGAGGAGAAATCCACCATGGACCGCTACACCCACTGGAAGCGTAAACTGGCCGAGTCCCGGGCGGAGCTGATGACCGCGCTGGAAGGCCTGAGCCCGGCGGAGTGGGAGACGCCGGTCTACAGCGAAGGCGACACCTGGACCGTGGCCACGGTGGTGGGTCACCTGGTGGACAGCGAGCGGGGCATGAGCATCCACGTGCACAAGATCCGCAAAGGCCAGCCCACCATCCCGGAAGATTTCGACGTGGAGCGGTGGAACGCGGGGGTGAAGGAGCGCATCGGCGACCGCACGCCGGAGGAGCTCCTGGCCCTGCTGGAGCGCGTCCGGGCCAAGACCCTGGAGGTGATGGCCTCCCTCCAGGAGCCGGAGTGGTCCCTGACCGGGCGGCACCCGTCCCGGGGGGTGATCACCGTGGAGCAGTACTACGAGACCATCCACGGCCACGAGCGGATGCACGCGGCGGATATCCGCAAGGCCCTGGGCCGGGGCTGAGGCAGCCGGGCTCCACATATCCTGAACAGACAGCGAGGCGACGTCCAAAACGGACGTCGCCTCGCCGCGTGCAGGCCATGTGGGTTGGATTTGGTGGCAATATGGGCGATAATTTATGATAAATCGGATGTAAGGCTTTTCTCCAAGGAATGGCGTCATGGCAATCTCCGAATCCATTCTCATCGCCCTGGGCACAGGTGTGGCGAAATACCTGGCAAGTCAGGTGCTGCCCCAAGACTGGCAAGACAAACTCGCCGATGAATTGATTGGGCTGGGCATGGACAAACTGGCCGGCCGCTTGAAACAGGACTCCCCCGAGGCCCGCATCGGTCGGCGGGTGGAGACCCTCTACCGCCGCGCCAGCCTGGATGAAAACGAGAAGAACGCGGCCCTGGAGGAGGCGATCCTCACCCTGGCCTACGCCCCCACTCACGTGGAGCGCTTGGTGGCGCTTGACCTGGATGCCAGGACGTTGCAGCGGGAGATGATGGCGACCCGTCCCAAAGCCACGGCCCTCTTGGCCGCGGACGGCAAGGCTTTGTACGAGCAGATGCTGTGGGAAGCCAGCCGGGGGATCATCCAGGAGGCGGAGAAGACACCCGGATACCACGCCACCGTGGATGGCGAGCTTTTGCAGGGCCAGGGTCGGATTGAGAAAAAGATCGACGACCTGATGGCCCTTAGCGGGGAGGAACGGGAGCGGCTGTACCAAAAGCTGCCCCTGTTCGGCGTCCCTGAACTGCCCGACCACTTCGTCCCCCGCCAGGAGGACCTGGCCCAAGTGCGGAAGATGATCCTGCGTCAGAATGACGGCGTTGTGGGCATTGTAGGCGTGCGGGGCATGGGCGGCATCGGCAAGTCGGTGCTGGCCGCGGCTCTGGCCCGTGACCTCACCGTGCGCGCCGCCTTCCCCGACGGCATCGTCTGGCTGCCCATCGGCCGGGAGCCTAACCTGATCGCCCGCCAGGAAGACCTGGCCCTGGCCCTTACCGGGCGCAAGGAGTCGTTCCGCGACCCCATCCAGGGCAAGACCCTGCTGCGTTCGCTGGTGAAGGACAAGGCCGGGCTGGTGGTGCTGGACGATGTGTGGGACGCCCGGCATGTGGAGGCCTTCCAGGTGCTGGGGGAGCAGGGCCGCTTGCTCATCACCACCCGGGACCAGCGCGTGCTGGACACCTTTGACGCGCCCACCTATCTCCTGAATGTGCTCCCGGAAGAGAAAGCCCTGCAACTGCTGGCCGACTGGGCCGGACAGCCCGTGGAGGCCCTGCCGCCGGAAGCCCGGGAGGTGGCCCGGGAGTGCGGCTACCTGCCCCTGGCTCTGGCCATGGTGGGCGCGTTCGTGCGCAGGAACCCCGAATCCTGGCAGCGGGCCCTGCGCCGCCTGCAAAAGGCCGACCTGAAGCGATTGCAGCGCCTCTTCCCCGGCTATCCCTATGCCAACCTGCTGGCCGCGCTGGCCGTCAGCGTGGACGCGCTGGATGAGGAGGCCCGGGCCCGCTACGTGGACCTGGCCGTCTTCCCCGAGGAAGCGGCCATCCCCCTGGAGGTGCTGACCATCTATTGGGCGCCCCTGGGACTGGATGCGGAGGACGCGTTCGACCTGGCCGAGGCCTTTGTGGACCGCTCCCTGGCCCGCTGGGCCGCCGAAGAGCGGAAGGCCATCCTCCTGCACGACCTGCAGCACGACTACCTGCGCAAGGTGAACAAGGACCGCCTGCCCGAGCTCCACGCCCGCCTGCTGCGAGCCTGCGCCACCCACCTGGGCGCGGCGGACTACCCGGACGAGCCCATCCCCTGGCAGGGCGAGCATCCGCCTGACCTGCCTCCCTATCTCTGGGACCACCTTGTTGCGCACCATCTCCAGGCCGGCTGGTGGGACGCACTGTACGCCCTGCTCACCGACTTCGACTACATGGAAGCCCGCTGCCGAGCCACGTCGCCCTTCGATCTGGAAGCCGACCTGCGCCGGGCCCTGGCCGCCTGGCCGGGAGAGGAGGAGGCACCGCGGGCCGTGTTGGCTGCCATCGAGGAGCGGGTGCGCCTGGAGGCGTACCATATCCTTCAGGCCCCCGAATGGCTCT
>WGCB01000314.1 GCA_015494005.1 Caldilineaceae bacterium | reverse complement strand
GTGTAGACATGGCTTCCCGTGATCACCGTCGAGACCGCACCGTCCCCGTAGCTCCAGGCGAAGGTGAGGGGATCGCCTTGCAGATCATGGACATCCACGTCGAAGAGCAGGGGCTCCCCGACTGCAACAGTCAGCCCCAGGGGAGCCATGACAACGGCCGGCCCATCCGGTGCGTGGGTCACGCTCTCCACCACGACCTGGGCCATGGCTGTGCAGGTTGCGCCCTCGTCGTCCACCCCCGTGACGGTAACCGTGTACACACCTGCAGCGGTGAAGGTGTAGTCCGCGTTGGGCCCCATTGCTCCGGAATCCCACTGGAAGGAGACCGGACCACCATCCGGGTCGATGCCCTCTGCGCTGAAAGAGAACACGGCCTGGTTATCAACGAGGAACTCCTGTTCAGAGGAGGCTGTCAGTGCACAGACCGGGGCCAGGGGATCCGAAGATCGTTCCCCAGGCAGGAGCGCGAACTCCCACTCCGGTGTGGAGAGGGCATTGGTCAGCGTCAGCTCGCCCGAGGTCTGGATGTCCGCAGGCTTACCGGTGGCGCCGATGGTCAATGTGCCCTGGGTTGCCAGGGTGAGATCGGCCAAGATCTCCACATCCTCGTTGCAGCGGTTGTCCACCCTGCCGGTGACGACCATGTCCCCTGTGCCGATGATCCGCAGTGGGCTACAGGGAGCAGACAGCTGGCCGTCGATGCGGGTGTCGCCGAGGACTTGAATCTCCGTCTCGCCCTCCAGTCGCACAGTGACGCCAACGGGAATGTGCACGCTATCGTACACGTGCAAGCCGGGGGAGAGAGTCGTGTCCTCGTTCGGTGTAAAGTCGCCTTCGCTCTCCTGCCTCCTGCTCACCAGGGGGAGATACAGGGTCTCCATCGCACCACTTCCAACGGTCGGCGTCCCGGGTGAAGGAGGCCCTGTCTCTGCGGCCAAAGACACCCGCAGCACACCACCTCCCAGGACAAAAAGTAGGATCAGGAGCACTATCCAGGGGATATGCTTTCTTCCAAATGAGTTGTCGAATTTGAGATGCATGGCAGCCTCCTACATTTGAACTATCCTTTCCCGAGTGAAGATTCAGTCTGTTGTATCACGGTGGAGCGATTGCACGTTGGCGGTTGAGGAAGGCTGCCTTACCGTTGGGCAGAGACCTCCTCCAAAGACAAGAATGCTTCAGGCTCCGTAAGGAGTCTATTATCCCATGATTTGATCCATGGCGCAACGAGTCCAAATTTTCCACAAAAATGACGAAACGGCGACCCTCCTGGGAGGATCGCCGCCGCGTTGTCTTTTCGCATATCCGCTGAAGCGGGCGCTACGAACTAGCGCGCCACCACCGGCAGGAAGAGGAACTGGGTCCCCGGCGGGGGCGCGGACGGGTCCACCGTCACCATGCCCTGGTTCAAGAGGTTCTCCCCGTCCCCGTAGGCGAAGCTGCCCTCCTCGGTGAAGAGCCGCCGGAAGCTCTCCCCGGGCAGGAGCGCGCCGCTGTTCCACGCGCCTCCCTCCCCGGTGACGGTGTGGGGCTCCAGCTCGCCGTTGACCCAGGCCACCACCGTGCCCGGCGGGATGCGCAGCTGGGCCGGCTCATAGCCCGCCTCCCCCAGGGACACCACCACGTCCGGCTCCTGGGAGACCACCGGCTCCAGGCGCACAGTAGGGGCCACCGGCTCGTCGTTCACCCGATAGACCAGGCTGCGGAAGGGCTGGTAGCCGACCGCGGTGACCAGCAGCCGGTAGTCGCCTGAGGGCGGGGCGAAGAGGAAGCCCCCGTCACCGCCGGTGGTCTGGGGATTGGCCTGGCCGAAGCTCGCGTCCAGCGCCGTGCTGTTGCCCCCATCCTCTCGGAGCAGCAGCACGGTGGCGCCGGCCAGGGGCTGCCCGGTGACCGCGTCCAGGACCTGGCCCTCCGCCTGGAAGGTGGCTTCGGTGTCGAAGGTGACCTCCTGGTCTCCGCTCTGGGCGGTGAGGCTCAGGCTGGCTGTGCTGCCAGCCCGGGCCCGAGCCCCCAGGTCCAGGACGCCGGTGAAGCGCCCGTCCCCGTCCGGGTCGGTCAGGGTGATGTTCTTCTCCGTTTCCCCGATGTACTTGAGGGTCACCTGGTCCAGGGCGGCGCAGGCGGTGATGCCCAGCTGGTAGGGCCCTTTGCCGGAGAGGGAGAGCTTGCCCCAGTTGGCGCCCAGGGTGCCCGGGGCGAAGACCCGGCCGCGCTGGTCGGTGACGGTGAAGCTGGCCGGGTCCACCGGCAGGGAGCTGTCCACCTGCACCCGCATCTCAACCGGGACGGGATAGCTCGGATCGCCCCCCTCGAACTCCACCCAGCCCCCCATGACATGTTGGCCATCGTCCAGGCTGCTCAAGCTGTACTGCCAGCGGCCCTGAGCGTCCGCAGTGATGACGTCCGGCAGGGTTCCACCGTCCACCTGCAGGCGCACCCGCGCGCCCGGCCCAGAGCGCCCCACTAGCTGGATCGCATCCCGGCAGGTGGCTCCTCGACGGACCAACACGGGGCTGCCGGCCGTGCGGAAGCCCACGTCCAGCCCCGGACGCCGGGCCACGCCGGCCTGGGCGCTGTTGTTGCCGGGATCCACGTCCTGGGCGCTGGCGATGGAGGCGGTGGCTGTGTAGCGCTGCCCCGCCGCCATCCGCTGGCTCTGGGGCTGGAGCCGCCAAGTCATCACCAGGGAGCCTTCGTCCCCTGGCTCCAACCGCCCCAGGTCCACCACCACGTCGTTCCCTTCCTGCCCCACGGCGCTGGGATCCAGGCCCGGCCCGGACGCGCCCACGAACTCGAGTCCGCTGGGATCCGCCAGGGCCTGGGTGATGCGCACCTCCTCCGCCGAAGCATTGCCCCGGTTGCTGTAGGCCACGTGCACCCGCAGCCGCTCCTCGGACCGAATGCCACCGTCGGGGTCGATCAGGCTCTCCTCCCCCAGCTCCACATGGGTGCTCACCTGGGCGTCCGGGCTGCCGGCCGGTCGCAGGAGGTAGTCCTCGGTTTCGCCCAGCCGGTAGCCTTTGGCCGGTCCTCGGCCATCGCCGTAGGTGCGGTTGGGCAGCTTGGGCGACTTGGCCTCGCTCAGGGTGATGCGCAGCCAGGCGGGCTGACCTGCCCGGTCCCCTGGCCAGAGGGCTTTGACGTTGCTCACCACGCTCACCAGATTGTTGCCCGGAGTCAGCTGGCCCACGCTCACCGGGTGGTCGATGACGATGTGCTCCAGGGCCAGGTCTCCGGCCTCCTGGCTACACGGCCCGGTGTCGTTCCAGTCCCCGTCCCGGTTGCCATCCACCCAGACGTTCAGGTAGAGCACCTGGATGCCTCGAGCCAGCAGGGCCTGCTTGGCCTGGTTGTTGATCAGCCCCACCCGGACCTGCATCCGGGCCGGCTGGCAGTGGGTCAGGGTGATGGAAGAGCGCTTCAGGCCATCGTCGAAGCGATCCCGATCCCCCACGCCCTGGCCCGGCAGGATGTTGTTGGAGGGGTCCGCGTCCGGGCCGGCGTCGGCCTCCGCCTCCATGCTCACGCCCGGGCCCAGATGCACCGGCCGGGGATGACGGTGCAGCGGACCGGCCGCCTCGCCGGGCAGGCGGGAGAAGACCGTGGGGAAGCGCGCGGTGACGCCCGGGTAGGCGGCCATGGTGAGGCCAGCGTGGTTGCTGCTGTCCGGCGCGTCCCCCAGGTCGTTGGGCCGCACCGGGATGGTCATGGTCACCTGGTCCGTGGGCTCGGGGATTCCCTCGCCCGGGTCCGGCGGGCAGGGGATGTTGGGGCCGATCCCCGCCGCGGATCCGCAGCCCACGGGCTGGTAGGAGACCTGGAGCTGGCTCTGGGGCTGGCCCGCAGGGGAGGCGCAGACCCGCTCCCCGCCCATGAGCAGGCAGTAGATCAGGTTGGATTCCAGGGCCGCGTCCCCGTCCAGGAGGGACTCCATGCCGAAGCCCTGGCCCACTCGCAGGGTCTGATCCAGATGGCGGACCTGGCCGGGCTGCAGCCAGAAGGTGCGGATGCGTCGCCGGGTGGCGTCCAGGCTGGCGCTGCTGGCATCCCCCACCCGGGCCCGGGTCACGCCCAGGAGGACGGGCACCGGCGCGTCGTTGCGGAAGCTGGTGCGCAGGACCAGCTTCTGGCCCGGCACCAGCACGGGCAGGTAGGGCGCCCAGGCCGGCTGCTCGCCCTGGAGGATGCGCTGGGTCACCTGGATGTCGTCCAGGCTGGCCAGCTTGCAGTGGACCCGCAGGGTGGCCTCCGCCTGGAGGGTGCTGCCGTCCGGGCGGCTGGCTGTCGCGGCCACGGTCCGGTCCCGGAAGCCGTTCCAGCAATTGTCCACCTGCACGGGCACGTCCAGGAAGAGGGTGGCGTCGCTGGCCAGCTGCCCCTGCCAGCCCACGGTCCGCCCCTGGCGCTGGGCCCGCATGGGGCTGGCGGCCTGGCCCGGAGAAGTGCGCAGAGTCGGGCGCCCGGCCAGGGAGAGACCGGAAGGCAGGGTCCCGATGAGCC
>WGCB01000313.1 GCA_015494005.1 Caldilineaceae bacterium | reverse complement strand
CCCAAGATCTTTGCAGCAGAAAGAAAGGCTATCCAGTGCAACCGGAATTCACCCTGCAATCCTACGATGAAGCCGCCGACAGCATCCGCCAGCGCATCCGCGTACAGCCCCGGGTGGGGTTGGTCCTGGGCAGTGGCCTGGGCCCCCTGGCCGACGAGATCGCCGACCCGGTGCGCATTCCCTACCAGGAGATCCCCCACTTCCCAGTGAGCACGGTGGAGGGCCACGCCGGTCAGCTGGTGGTGGGGACCCTGGCCGGGGTGCCGGTCTGTGCCATGCAGGGGCGCTTCCACTTCTACGAGGGCTACTCGCCCCAGCAGATCACCTTCCCGGTGCGGGTCATGCGGCGGCTGGGCGTGGAGATCCTGGTGCTGACCAACGCGGCCGGTGGGCTGAACCCCAGCTTCCACGCCGGGGAGCTCATGCTGGTCCAGGACCACATCGGCCTGGTGAGCCTGGCCGGCCTCAGCCCGCTGCGGGGCCCCAACCTGGACGCTTTCGGCCTGCGGTTTCCTTCCATGAACGACGCCTACAGCCCCCGGCTGCGCCAGTTAACCCGGCAGGCGGCGGCGGATCTGGGCATCGGGTTGCGGGAAGGGGTGTACGTCTGGGTGGCGGGGCCCAATTTCGAGACCCCAGCGGAGGTGCGTTTCCTGCGAGGGATCGGGGCGGACGCGGTGGGGATGAGCACCGTGCCCGAGACCATCGTGGCCGTCCACGCGGGGATGGAGGTGCTCTGCATCAGCAGCATCACCAACGTGGCCATCGATCAGGTGGATGTGGAGGCCAAGACCAGCCACGAGGAGGTGTTGGAGACGGGACAGACCATCGTGCCCCGCCTCACTCGGCTGCTCCTGGAGGTGCTGCCCCGGCTGTGACGCCCCGGGGAGGGGTCAGGCCGGCTCGCCCAGCTCCTGGAGGCGCCGGGCCTGCTCCTGGGCGGCCAGCTCCTCGATGAACTCGTCCAGGTCCCCGTCCAGGACCGCGTCCAGGCGGTGCACGGTTTTGCCGATGCGGTGGTCCGTGACCCGGTTCTGGGGGAAGTTGTAGGTGCGGATCTTCTCGCTCCGCTCCCCGGTGCCGATCTGGCTCTTGCGCGCCGCACCCAACTCCTCTCGCTGCCGCTGCTGCTCCATGTCGTAGAGCTTGGTGCGCAGGATGCGCAGGGCCTTCAGCCGGTTCTGGAGCTGGCTCTTCTCGTCCTGGCAGGTGACCACGATCCCGGTGGGGATGTGGGTGAGGCGCACCGCGGAGTCGGTGGTGTTCACGCTCTGGCCGCCGGGCCCGCTGCTGCGGAAGACGTCCATGCGGATCTCGTTGGGGTGGATCTCCACCTCCACGTCCTCGGCTTCCGGCAGGACGGCCACGGTGGCGGTGCTGGTGTGGACCCGGCCCTGGCTCTCCGTGGCGGGGACCCGCTGCACCCGGTGCACGCCGGACTCGTACTTGAGCTTGCTGTAGGCCCCCTTGCCCTTCACCGCGAAGATCACCTCCTTGAAGCCGCCTCGATCCGTCTCGCTGGCGCTGAGGAGCTCCGTCTTGTAGCCGTGCTTCTCTGCCCAGCGGGTGTACATGCGGTAGAGGTCCGCGGCGAAGAGGGCCGCCTCGTCCCCGCCGGTGCCGGCCCGGATCTCCACGATGACGTTCTTGTCGTCGTTGGGGTCCTTGGGCAGGAGGAGCCGCTTCAGCTTCTGCTCCAGCTCCCGGCGCTCCGCCTCCAGCTCCTGGATCTCGGCCGCGGCCAGGGCCTGCATCTCCGGATCCTCCTCCTGGAGCAGGGCCTGGTTGTCCTGGATCTGGCGCTCCACCTCCTTGTAGCGGCGGTAGGTGTGGACCAGCTCCTCCAGGCTGCTGCGCTCCTGGGCCAGCTCGGTCATGCGGCTGTAGTCGCTCAGCACCTCCGGGCTGGAGAGCAGGCGGTTCAGCTCTTCGAAGCGTTTCTCGATTCTCTCTAGCTGTGCATCCAGTTTCATGCGGTTCCCCAGTTCGTCACGTCTTCGTCCTTGAAGACGGGTAGATTGCCCAGCGCGATGATCCCGGGCCAGGCGCCTTCCGGCCCCTCGGTGAAGACGGCCATCTCGCCCACGATCCGGGCCTGGGCCTGGTCGATGAGCTGGCGCAGGCCCTTCAGGGTGCTGCCTGTGCTGATCACGTCGTCCACCAGCACCACGTTCCGCCCCTGGACCAGGGCCCGGTCCTTGCCGTCCAGGTAGAGGTTCTGGGGCGCGCCGGTGGTGATGCTCACCACCTGGGTCTCCAGGCAGTTCTCCATGTAGGGCTTGCGGAACTTGCGCACCACCACGTAGGGCAGGCCGCTCTTCACCGACAGGGCATGGCCCAGGGGGACGGCCTTCACCTCGGGCACGATGAGGGTCTCCGCGCCGGTGGGCATCCGGCTGGCCAGGAGCTCCGCGGCCGCTTCCACCACCTCCGTGTCCCCCAGCATGTTGAAGATGGCGATGATCACATCGGGGGCGACTCGAAACAGGGGCAGCTCGCGGACAAGATCCCCCACTTGCACTCGGTAGACGTGGCCCAGGTAGCTCATTTTCTCTCTTCGCTCCAGTCTGAAAAACGTGTGTCAAACCACAGGACCGGACCGGCGCCGATCCAACAGGTATTTTACCACAAGGACGGCAGACAAGCAGACAAGGAGACGGAGAGCGGAGAGACGGAGAGACAAGGAGAAGAGAAGCCCGGCTGACAAGAAGCGGTCATGCCCGAGCCAACCGCTTCCGTCTACTATCCGCTGTCCTACGTCCATTTGCCCAACCACCACCCAACCACCCAGTTGACCACCCATGAACCCGCTTGCCCGCACCATCGCCCAGGCCCTGGGACAGGACGTGGAATCCCTGCGGCCCCTGCAC
>WGCB01000312.1 GCA_015494005.1 Caldilineaceae bacterium | reverse complement strand
GCGGACCAAGGCGGCCAGGAGCTCGTCCTTGTAGGCCACCCCCACCACGTCGTCCACGGAATCGCCGATGACCACCAGCCGGCTGTGCTGGGATCCCATGACCGCCTCCTGGACGGAGGCCAGGGTGTCGTCCTGGCGCAGGTAGGACATGCGCACCCGAGGCGTCATCAGCTCCCCTGCCGTGAGGTCGTTCAGCTTGAAGATGCGCAGGATCATCTCCGACTCGTCCTCCTCGATGACCCCGGCCCGCCGCCCCAGGGTGGCCAGGAGGGCGATCTCCGCCTCGTTGGTGATGGGCCGATTGTCCCCCTTGGTCAAGGGCGCGGTGAGGAGTTCGATCAGGCCGATCAGCGGGCCCAGGAGGAAAGCCAGGGCCAGGACCGGCCGGGCCACCAGCAGGGAGATCCGCTCCGCGTAGCGCTCGCCCAGGGTCTTGGGCACGATCTCCGCGAAGAGGATCACCAGGAAGGTGAGCACGCCGGAGAAGATCCCCAGCCATTGGTCCCCCAGGACCTGGGCCGCGATCCGCCCCACCATGATGCTGCCCACGATGTTGGCGATGTTGTTCAGGATGACGATGGTGGCGATGGGCCGGCTCATGTTCTCCTGGATGCGCAGGAGGGCCAGAGCCGCGGGGCTGTTGGACTGGGCCAGCTGCCGCACTCGGATGGCCGAGACGGAGAAAAGAGCCGCCTCGCTGCCAGAGCAGAGGGCCGAGGCCACCAGGACAGCGGCCACTGTGAGGAAGAGATGGTTCATGGATTCGGTGCTGTCGATGGACACGCCCCAAACGCGGGCGGTGGAGCGCCAGACTGGCCTCCATGATAACATCCCTGAAGTGGGCCTGTAAATACCCGTTTCAATTTTCGTCCCTCCCCTTCTCCGGACCCTGTTCCCCATTGGGCAGCCAAACGTGATAAAATGGAAGCAGAACCGATGTACACACGCCCTCACACAGCCCATGGTGCAAGGAGGTGAGGTATGGCACTTTTCATCGACCGCAAGGACGCGGGGCAAAAGCTGGCCCAGAAGCTGGCTCAGTACGCCAACCGGCCCGATGTGATCGTCCTGGCCCTGCCCCGGGGCGGCGTGCCCGTGGGCTATGAGGTGGCCCGGGCCCTGAACGCCCCCCTGGACGTCTTCATCGTGCGCAAGCTGGGCGTGCCCGGCCAGGAGGAACTGGCCATGGGGGCCATCGCCTCCGGTGGGGTGCGTATCCTGAACCAGGACATCGTCCAGGCCCTGGGCATCCCGGCCTCGGTCATCGACCAGGTGGCGGCCCGGGAGTGGCAGGAACTGCGCCGCCGGGAAAAGCTCTACCGAGAGGGACGCCCTGCCCCGGACCTGGCCGGCCGCACGGTGATCCTGGTGGACGACGGCGTGGCCACCGGCGCCACCATGCGAGCGGCCATCAAGGCGGTGCGCCAGCAGAACCCGGCCAAGGTGATCGTGGCCGTGCCTGTCTCCGCCCTGGAGACCTACTACGACCTGGCCCGGGAGGCGGACGAGGTGGTAGCCCTGGCCACTCCCGAGCCCTTCTTCGGGGTGGGCCTCTGGTACGAGCACTTCGACCAGACCAGCGACGACGAGGTGCGCCGTCTCCTGCGCCTGGCGGCCCAGGCCCAGGCAGACCGGGAGCAGGCCGCACCGAACGGAGGGCCCGCGTGACCGCTGCCCACGCCGATCCCCTGGGCCAGGCCCAGCCAGACGGGTCCGGCCGGCCAGCCTCATCGGACCACGCCGTGAAGATCCGCACCCAGCACCTGAGCCGGGTGGTCAAGGGCGTGGCCATCGTGGACGACGTCTCCGTGGACGTTTTCCACCAGGAGGTGATGGCCGTGGTGGGCCCCAGCGGCGCGGGGAAGACCTCCTTCCTCCGGCTGATCAACCGGCTGGACGAGCCCACCCGAGGCACGGTCTACCTGGACGGCGTGGACTACCGCACCATCCCGCCTCGGGAGCTGCGCCGCCGGGTGGGGATGGTGATGCAGTTCCCCTACCTCTTCCCTGGCACGGTGGCGGACAACATCCGCTTTGCCCCCCGGCAGCGGGGTGAGGAGATCCGCGACGAGGAGATCGACCGGCTCCTGGCCCAGGTGGACCTGCCCGGCTACCGGGAGCGGGACGTGAGCCAGCTTTCCGGCGGGGAAGCCCAGCGGGTCTCCTTGGCCCGCACCCTGGCCAACTCCCCGGAGGTGCTGCTCCTGGACGAGCCCACCTCGGCCCTGGACGACAAGGCCAAGGCCAGCGTGGAGGCCCTCATCGTGCGCATCATCCGGGAGCAGAAGCTGACCTGCCTCATCGTCACCCACGACAACGCCCAGGCCCTGCGCATGGCCAACCGGGCCATGGTCATGGAGAAAGGCCGACTGGTGGCCGTGGGCCCCGTCCAGGAGGTGCTCGGTGCTGAATCAGTTCTTCCATGAGCCCATCGCCCTGGGGCTGGCCCAGGCGGCCGCGGTCACCCTGCTCTCCCTGGGGGTCATGTTCCTGGCCCGTTACCAGAACATCCGCCTGGAGCGGGAGATCCTGGTGGCCCTGGCCCGGGGATTCCTCCAGGTGGTGGCCGTGGGCTCGGTGCTGGTCTTCGTGCTGCAAGGCCCTTGGGCCCTGGGCCTGCTGGTGCTGCTGATCATGCTGGTGGCCGCGGCCTTCACCGCCAAGCGCCGGGTCACCACCATCCCCCAGGCCCTGACCGTGGCCCTCCTGGGCATCGGCGTGGGCGCGGGGACGGTCATCCTCTCCATGACCTGGCTGGGCGTCATCGATCCGGCCCTGACCTCCCTGATCCCGGTGGGGAGCATGATCATCGCCAACGCCATGAACACCTGCACCCTGGCCCTGGAGCGCTTCCGGGCGGAGGTGGAGTCCCACACCGGGCTCATCGAGGCGGGGCTGGCCCTGGGAGCGGATCCCCGGGCCATCGTCCGGCCCTACGTCCAGGCGGCGGTCCAGGCCAGCATGATCCCCCGGATCGACTCCCTGCGCTCCCTGGGCATCGTCTGGATCCCGGGCCTCATGGCCGGCATGATCCTCTCGGGCACGGACCCGGTCTACGCGGCCATCTACCAGTTCGTGATCATCGCCATGATCTTCGCCACTTCGGGCATCACCGCCCTGGTGAGCGTCCTGGCCGTGCGGGGGCGCATCTTCACCCCGGCGGAACAGCTCATCCTGCGGCCGTAGCTCGCAGCCCTGCCCTGATTTTTCGCACTCGCGCTCATCGACTACTTGCCCATGCACCTGATCATCCAGATCCCCTGCTACAACGAAGCCGACACCCTGCCCCAGGTGGTGGCTGCCCTGCCTCGGGAGCTGCCGGGCATCCAGCGGCTGGAGGTGCTGGTCATCGACGACGGCAGCAGCGACGGCACCAGCGACGTGGCCCGCTCCCTGGGCGTGGACTACGTGATCCGCCATCCCCAGAACCGGGGGCTGGCCGCGGCCTTCCAGACTGGGCTGGACTTCTGCCTGCGGGCCGGCGCGGACATCATCGTCAACACGGACGGAGACCACCAGTATCCGGGCCACCAGGTGGCCACCCTCATCGCGCCCGTCCTGCGGGGGGAAGCGGACATGGTCATCGGCGACCGGCAGACCCACGCCATCTCCCACTTCTCGCCGGTCAAGCGCTGGCTGCAGCAGTGGGGGAGCTGGGTGGTGCGCCTGGCCTCCGGCACCTCCGTGCCCGACGCCACCAGTGGTTTCCGGGCCTTCTCCCGGGAGGCAGCCCTGCGCCTCATCGTCCTCACCCGCTACACCTACACCCTGGAGACCATCATCCAGGCGGGGAAGAAAGGGCTGGTGGTGACCAGCGTGCCCATCCAGGTGAACGAGCCCCTGCGCCACTCCCGGCTGATGAAGAGCACCTGGAGTTATGTCAAGCATTCCGCAGCCACCATCCTGCGCCTCTACACCTTCTACGAGCCCCTGCGCTCCTTCTCGTACCTGGCCGCACCCTTCCTCCTGATCGGCAGCCTGCTCATCGGCCGCTTCCTCTACTTCTACTTCACCGGACTGACCGGCGTGGCCCGCTACGTCCAGTCCGTGGCCATCGGTGGCACCTTCTTCACCGTGGGCTTCCTCATCTTCCTCTTCGGCATCCTGGCGGACATCAGCTCCACCCAGCGGGCCCTGCTGGAGGAAGTCCTCTACCGGCAGCGCAAGCAGGAGCTGGAGAACCTGCTCCGAGAGCCCGCGGAACAGGGCCGGGCGCCCCAGGAGCCAGCGACCCGCGAGCAAAAAGAACGTCCCCGGGCTGGAGCCTGAGGACGCTGGATTCGGGTTAAACTCAAATCGGAACCGGCAATTTTGGAGGCGCTAGGCGGGTCCGTGATCCGCCGGATGACGCATCCGGCGAGAGCCGCGAAAATTTCTGCTTTCAAATTGACAGCAGTTTAGAATCCTAGTGTCTTGCCAAGCGTATTTTGATGAGTTTGTAGTAGCCGCTTCAGCGGCGGCAGCACGGCTAAAGCCGTTACTACAAACTTACCCATCATTTCAGGAGTGGCAAGGCACTAG
>WGCB01000311.1 GCA_015494005.1 Caldilineaceae bacterium | reverse complement strand
GGAGATGGCCGAGAGCGAGGAGGTGGCGGCATGAGCCTGCTGGAGGTGAGGGATGTGACCATGCGCTTCGGCGGGCTCACCGCGCTGAAGCAGGTGAGCCTGGTCGCGGACCAGGGTATCCTGGGGTTGATCGGCCCCAACGGCGCAGGCAAGACCACCCTCTTCAACTGCATCTCCGGCTTCCTTCGGCCCACGGAGGGAGAGGTCCTCTTCCAGGGGCAGGCCATCCACAGGCGGCGGCCCCACCAGATCGTGGCCCTGGGCATCGCCCGCACCTTCCAGATCGTCAAGCCCTTCAGCGACCTGACCGTGGAGGAGAACGTGCTCAGCGGCCTGGGCAAGCCCATCTACCCTCGCCTGCACGCCTTCTGGCAGCGGACCGACGGGCCGGAGGCTCGGGCCCGGGTGCAGGGCCTCCTGGAGCGGGTGGGGCTGCTGCCCTGGGCCAAGGTCAAGGCCTCCAGCCTGCCCATCGGCCTGCAGCGTCGCCTGGAGATCGCCCGGGCCCTGGCCACGGAGCCCCGGCTCCTCCTCCTGGACGAACCGGCCGCGGGGCTCACCAGCGGCGAGGCCGAGTCCCTGGCCGCGCTGGTGCGCCAGCTCGCGGAGGAAGGCATGGCCATCATCCTCATCGAGCACAACATGCGCTTCGCCATGAACCTCTGCCACCGCCTGGTGGTCCTGAACCGGGGCCAGATCCTGGCGGAGGGCCGGCCGGAGGAGATCCAGCGCAACGAGGCGGTCATCGACGCCTATCTGGGCCGGGTGAGAACGGAGGGCGAAGGGCGATAGACGGGCGCCGCGGCGCGGCTGCCGCTCATCGGCGTTCGCTGTTTGCGTGCTTCCACCCGCCGTCCGCCATCGGCTGTCTGGCCCCAACGTTCGGCTGCCAACTTCCAACTCCTAGCTTCCACCCATCGCCATGCTCACCATCCACGATCTCGACGTTTTCTACGGCCCTATCCAGGCCCTGCACGGGGTCTCCCTCCAGGTGAACCAGGGGGAGGCAGTGGCGGTCCTGGGCGCGAACGGCGCGGGCAAATCCACCCTGATCAAGGCCATCATGGGGCTGGTGCGGCCCAAGAGCGGCGCCGTCCTGCTGGACGGGAAGCCCATCCAGGAGCTGCCTCCCTGGGAGCACACCGCCCGGGGGCTGGCCCTGGTCCCCGAGGGCGGCCGGGTCTTCCGGGACCTCTCGGTGGAGCAGAACCTGCTCCTGGGCGGCTACCTGCGGGACGAACAGGCCAACCGGGAGCAGATGGCCTGGGTCTACCAGCTCTTCCCGGTGCTGGCCGAGCGGCGACGTCAGCAGGCCAAGACCCTCAGCGGCGGGGAGCAGCAGATGCTGGCCATTGGTCGGGCTCTCATGGCCCGCCCCCGGCTCCTCCTCATCGACGAGGTGAGCATGGGGCTCATGCCCATCCTGGTGCAGAAGGTCTTCCAGGTTCTGGGGGAGCTGCGCCGCCAGGAGGTCTCCATCCTGCTGGTGGAGCAGAACGCGGCCGCGGCCCTGGACGTGGTGGATCGGGCCTACGTGCTGGAGAACGGCCGCATGGTCCTGGAGGGGCCGGCGGACGTCCTGCGACAGGAGCCCAAGGTCCAGGCCGCGTACCTGGGCGGCTGAGGCATCCCAGCGGCGCCCATCGGGGGTCCACAATGGAGGGCCATCCTACAGAATCGCCCATCGGCCCCTGGCTATGATACACTTACAGCACCTGCCCCCGATGCTCTTCCGACCGTTCGGCCCTGCTGTACTGGCCCATAGTGATTCCGCACTCCAGAGAAAATGGATCCTCGCACCAACGAAGAATGGCTCCGTGCACTCAAGACGTTATCCTCCGACGAAGACCTTCGAGCATTTGCGCGTCTTCACCATTATCTCTCCACCGCCGTTCAGGCATACTTGTCCACGCACCGCTCGGAAGTGCAAGAGTGGCCGGCGTCTCGCCTGGCCAGCTTCGTGAACGACATGGTCCAGGAGAGCATGGCCAAGGTGCTGGCGAACCTGGACAGCTTCCAGGGCAAGGCCAAGTTCACCACCTGGGCCTACAGCATCGCCATCAACCAGACGGCCAGCGAGCTGCGCCGGCGCTGCTACCAGGACATCTCCCTGGAGCAGCTGGTGGAGGAGACCTCTGGGACGTTGCGAGCCCTGATCCTGGAAGGGGGCGATCCCCAGCGGCTGGCCGAGCAGGCCGAGTACCGGGCCCTGCTCTACCGGATCATCCAGGAGGCCCTGACGGAGCGGCAGCGGGTAGCCCTGGTGGGGGTTTACCTCCAGGGCTACTCCATGGAGGAGATGGCCCTGGCCTTGGGAACCAACCGCAACGCCCTGTACAAACTGCTCCACGATGCCCGCAAGCGGTTGAAGCGGGCGCTAGAGGAGAACTACCTCTCCCCGGGGGATCTGCTCTCCACCTTCCAGGAGTAGCAACGAGGCCAGGAGTAGCAACGAGGAACCGGATGGCAGCATTTGTTGCCGGTGGGTAAGGATTCCGCATTTGGAAGCGTCCAAGCCTACAGGGACTAGCCGAGAAGGAGTAGGATATTGAGCAAGGAACGCATCATTCAACTCTTGCGGCAGCTCAACATCACCGAGGAAACCGAGATCGATTGCCAGCAGGCCCAGGCGCTCCTTCCCACCTACGTGGAGCTGGAATTGGACGGGGAGGAGGTGGAAGTGGCCCTGCACAACGTCTGGACCCACTTGCAGCACTGCCCAGACTGCCGGGACGAGTACCTGGTCCTGCGACAGATGGCACAGGCCGAAAAAGAAGGCAGAAGGCCTGAGATCTCGATTGCCGAACCGTTCCCCCCGCGCGACATCCCAGAGCGGGCCGGGGAAGAGCACCCCGTCTCCGACACCGAGGCCGAGTCCCTCCCGGACCGATCGGGCCCGGTCTCGTCCCATCCAACCGCCTGAACCGGCCCAGCCGCTGACCAGGAAGGCGGCACTCGCTGCAGGAGTTGCGGGCCGCCGCTCCCAGATAGCCTCCAAGCCGTGGACTTTCTCCGGTCCACGGCTTTTTCGCGTCTGGGGATGGACCGTCCGGCCAGAAAAAAGCTGGGGAAATCGGGTAAGAAATCTCGCCGCCACAGCGTCTTAGAGGACATAGGGGAGTGGCGCTCCAGGCCCTTCCTGTGATCCTGAACCGGCATCCCTGTTTCATCCCCTCTGTTTCATCCCCATGGATGGAAATGTAGCGAGAAGGAGTGCAAACGTGACCAGCTCGATTCTGAAAACCATCGAAAAAGTCCAAGACCTGGATCGTTTCCGG
>WGCB01000310.1 GCA_015494005.1 Caldilineaceae bacterium | reverse complement strand
GACCCGGCCCGGGTCCTGGGCGGCAAGCGTTTCCCGGTGCAGGTGCGGCTGGTGGTGGACGGGGAAGAGGTGCTGGAGGAGACCTTCCGCCCCCGGGGGCTGCGCAGTGAGGGGACCAGCGACGGCATGGCGGTCTGGTGGCTGGAGCCGGGGAAGCACACGGTGCAGATCCTGCTCAACGACGAGGGCCAGGCGTGGCGCTCCGTCTTCGACGAAACGGTGGAGCTGGCTTCGGGGAGATCGCTGATCCTGTATTATAATGAGGAGCACGACCGCTTCGAGGTGGTGGATGGCTCGGCGGAGGACGTCGGGCAGGGCCCGGTGGAAGGCAGCGGAGGATAGCCGTGAAGCGCAAGATCGTGGGCTTTCACCAGGACGAGGTGGGTGACTGGGTGGCGGATCTGGAGTGTGGCCACACCCAGCACGTGCGCCACGACCCGCCCCTGAGCGACCGGCCCTGGGTGTTGACCCCCGAGGGACGGCGGCGCTTCATCGGCTTCCAGCTGGACTGCAAGATCTGCGACGGCGAGGACATCCGCGCCGGCGCGCCCCCGGGCCAATCCGTGCCACCTCCTCCATCCCTTCCCAAAGACTCTGGCAGGTGAAGACCATGTTTGAAAAGAACCGAGCACTGACCACGTGGCTCCTGTTGATCACCGTCCTCATCGGCTTTCTCGTCGTCTTCGGCGGCTACGTGCGGCTGACCCGCTCCGGCCTCTCCATCGTGGAGTGGAACCCCATCAGCGGCGTGATCCCGCCCCTGGGGGATGCAGCCTGGCAGACGGAGTTCGCCAAGTATCAGCAGACCCCCGAGTACCAGCTGGTCAACAAGGGCATGACCCTGGCGGAGTACAAGGAGATCTTCTACCTGGAGTGGTTCCACCGCCTGATCGCCCGCCTGGCCGGCCTCCTGGTGGTGATCCCCCTGTTCACCTTCCTCCTGAAGGGTGTCATCCCCTGGCGGCGCTCCCTCCCCTACCTGGCCATCGGCCTGCTCTTCGCCTTCCAGGGCTTCCTGGGTTGGTTCATGGTGGCTAGCGGCCTGGTGGATCGGCCCGCGGTCAGCCATTTCCGCCTGACCATCCACCTGCTCACCGCGCTGCTGCTCCTGGGCCTCACTTTCTGGACCTGGCTGAACCACCGTTATGGCTTCCCAGAGAAGCGCGCGCCGGGATCCTACGGGGGGCTGCATCGGCTGGCCTGGTGGACCCTGGCCGTGCTTCTTTTCCAGATCTCCTACGGCGGGCTGGTGGCCGGGCTGAAGGCCGGGCATGTCTCCAATCGCTGGCCCCTGATGAACGGCCGCTGGATCCCGGCTGGGCTGCTCTCCACGGTGGAGCCCTGGTGGGAGAATTTCTTCGCGGCCCCGCTGACCGTCCACTTCGTGCACCGCTGGTTCGCCTTCGCCGTACTCACCATGGCCGGGATCTTCTACCTGGCAGCTCGCCGGCAGGGGGCCTCGTCCACCCTGCAGAACAGTGCCCTGGCCCTGCTGGGGCTGATCTCGGTGCAGATCCTCCTGGGCATCAGCGTGATCTGGTTCGGCGTGCCCATCTGGCTGGCCCTTCTGCACCAGGCCACCGCCATCCTGCTCTACGTGGTCACCCTCTTCCTCATCTACCAGCTGCGCCACCAGCTGGCCCCGGTCCCGGCTCAGGCCCGAGCGCCCCGCTTCCAGGCCGAGATGGCCTGAGGTTCGCTTCACCGCAAAAACGAAAGCCCTGCTCGCAGATCGCTCGAGCAGGGCTTTTTCGTGGAGTGAGAAGGCCGGGCCAGGGCGAGGATGGGCGGCGGCCCTCTACGCGCCAGGACGCACCGTGGATCGGAACGAGGGCTTGGCCCGTTCCCGGCGCTGGGCCAGGAGCCAGACCCAGACCGCACCCACTCCCAGCCCCAGGCCCATGACCCGGAACATGCCCAGGTAGCCCAGGCGGTGCTCTTCCCGTCCACCGTGGCCCTGGTGGCCGCTCGGATGGACTCGGCCCGGCTGGGCACGGGTATGGGGATCGTGGGGGCGTTGAAGAACGGGGGCAAGGTGGCCGGACCGGTCCTGGCCGGGCTGCTCATCCAGCGCCTGGGCTACCCGGGCATGTTCCGGGTCATGGGCCTGGGGCTGGGAGCGGGCGCGGTCTGGGTCTGGCTCCTGGCCCAGCGCCGGGAACGGGCCAAGCCCTCGCTCCGATCCACGGTGCATCCTGGCGCGTAGAGGGCCGCCGCCCATCCTCGCCCTGGCCCGGCCTTCTCACTCCACGAAAAAGCCCTGCTCGAGCGATCTGCGAGCAGGGCTTTCGTTTTTGCGGTGAAGCGAACCTCAGGCCATCTCG
>WGCB01000309.1 GCA_015494005.1 Caldilineaceae bacterium | reverse complement strand
GGGCGGCCAGGTGTCCCCGGCCCAGCCGGTAGAGGATGTAGAAGTTCACCCCACCAGCCAGCATGAAGAGGGTGATGACCAGCTCCAAGGCCACGTAGTTGGGAAAGAGGGCTGGCCGGTTGCGGTAGAAGGCGATGCTCTCGTCGTGGGGGGAGAAGCCGCCAGTAGAGACAGTGGTCATGGCGTGGGTCACCGCGTCGAAGAGGGGCATGCCCAGGGCCCAGGTCAGCAGGATCTGGGCCAGGGTCAGCACCAGGTAGATGACCGTGAAGCGGTAGGCCCCCTGCTTGAAGTTGAAGGAGAGCCGCCCAGAGCTCACCTTCACCCCCTCCGCGTTGAGCAAGGAGAGGGCATGGCTGCCCTGGGCCTGGCCCACCAGCAGGACGATGAGCAGGATCCCCATGCCGCCCAGCCACTGGATCAGGGCCCGCCAGACCAGGATGGAGCGGGGCAGCTGGTCCAGCCCCAGGATCATGGTGGTGCCGGCCGTGGTGAAGCCGCTCACGCTCTCCAGGAGGGCGTCCAGGAAGGGCATGGAGAGCATGAGCACGAAGGGCAGCGCGGCCAGCACGCTGGTGGCCAGCCAGACACCGGTGGTCACCAGCAGGGCCTCGGTCTGGGTCAAGGTGGTGGGGGCCGGCCGCCGGTAGCGGATCACCAGGCCCAGGAAGAGGGCGATGATGGACGGGATGAGGAAGCTGCGGGCCTCCTCCCAGTCGGGCCAGCCTCGCACATCCCAGGCAGCCATGGCCACCGGAACGAGCAGGGCCAGTCCGATGGCTGTGAGCACCGGCGCCTGGTAGGCCAGCACCAGGATCAGCCGCTTGCGCCAGAGGGGCTGCCGGCGGAACGGGGCCTGGGCGGGCATCACATCAGAGACCATCGCCGCTGCCTCCGCAGGATGGCGATGATGCGCTGGACCGCGTCGTGGGGCGCCACCACCAGGAGCTCGTCCCCCGCCTCGATGACAGGCCGCTCACCGGGCAGGTGGAAAGTCTGTTCGGCGGCCTTGAGCAGCCCCACCACCAGGGCGCCCTGGGGGTAGCTGGGGTGCTTCCAGAGGGTGTCCAGGGTCGCCCCCAGCAGGGGCGAGTCATCCGGGATGTCGATGGCGGCCATTTCCACCCGGCCGTCACCCAGGGCCATGATCTGGCGCACGTCCGGCTCCTCGATGGCCGTGAGGAAGGCGTTCAGCAGGTAGTCGAAGGCGCTGAAGGTGTGCACGATGCCGGCCAGCTCGTAGGCCGGGGCGTAGTGCTGCTGGCGCAGCCGGGCCAGGATCCGGGGCACCTGGAACTGGCGTCCGAAGAGCCCCACCATGATGTTCTTGATGTCCTTCTCCAGCAGGGCCACCAGCACGTCCGCCCGATCGATGCCCGCCTCCTGGAGGGTGCGGATGTTGTTGGGCTCGCCCTGGATCACCAGGCAGCCCAGCTCGGTGGCCACCATGTTGGCGTACTCGGCGCTTTCGTCCACATAGGCCACCTCGTGTCCGTGGGCCACCAGGGCAGCGGCCAGGGCCCGGCCCAGGGGATCTTCGTTGACGATGAGAATGTACATGGCGGTGTCTCTGTGCTCTCCGGTCGGTGTGGGCCAGTCACAACGGACGGCGATGGATGGATGAACGCACTTGGAAAGGCTCTCCGCGTCCCCCTGGGGGCACGCCAGCCCAGGGGATGCGGCGTCGCATCCGCGGGCGTGTGGGTGTCCACAGAACCTGGTCAACGGGCCGAGAAGGCCGGGGGGTTCGTCCCATCCAGTATACCCGATATGCCTGGAGATCCTCCACCCACACCTGGCCCAAATCTATCGTAACGGGACTTGTTTTGTTATTACCCTGTCAGGTGTAATGGAGTATAATGGTGGATGGACATTTTCAGTGATATGGCCGTCACGCCTTGATTGATATGATGGCTCCCAGATGGCACTGGTCACCGCTTGTTGTCCAATGATGAGCACCACAAGGATGAACACCACATGGCCGCTGCCACCGTCTGACCGCTTTTGACCACGGAGCCACCTATCCATCGTGTCCTCACTGGTAGCTCACCGGTAGCTCACCGGACATCATCGAACCAGGACAGGTCTTTTCTTCCCATGCGTGAACCGACTCGGCAACCTCGACATTCGTTTCTCCACACCCTCCTGCCAGGAAACCGCCCCTCCAAGCGATTCCTGGTCGCTGTCAGTGTGTTCCTGATCTATGGCCTGGGCTTCGTGCTGGGCTATCCCCGGCTGGGAACCAGCGTAGCCGCGTCCTTCAGCCCCATTCCCGTGGCTGTTGTCGCCCTGCTCTACGGCCTTCGGCCCAGCATCCTGGCCGGGTTCACCATCCTGATCCTGGACCTGGCCTTGATCCGGATAGTCGATCCTGGACAGTGGCCGCGACTCACCTCCTTGGCCAGCCTCTCCGGCCACCTAATGCTGATGCTCCTGGGCGCGGCCCTGGGTTTCATGCGGGACATGCGAGAGCAGGTGAAGCAGAAGCTCCGGGAAAACGAACAGGTGACCCAGGCCCTGCAGGAGCGGGATGCCATCCTGGAAGCCACCAACACCGCGGCCCGGAAGTTCCTGGGGAGCGAGTCCTGGGAGGCCTGCATCCAGGATGTCCTGGGTCTCCTGGGAGAGACCATCGCGGTCAGCCGAGTCTACATC
>WGCB01000308.1 GCA_015494005.1 Caldilineaceae bacterium | reverse complement strand
GTCACCAGGGGCAGGTAGAGCCAGTTGTCCACCGGCGTGGTGGACGCCCCCTGCCACTCGCTCCAGTGCCCCACCTGGTCCACGCCCCGGACCCGAACGCTCAGCTCCTCCGCCCCCTGGAAGTCCAGCACCAGTGAGCTGCCCTGGCCTTCCCCGGCGGAGGCCAGCGCGCTCCACTCGCCCCCATCCCGACGCACCTCCAGCTCGTACTCCGCCACACCGGACAGGGGATCCTCCCCGGACCAGACGGCCCGGGCCTGCTCCGGGCTGATGGGGTAGAGGCTCAGACCCACCTGGGGCGGGCTGCGGTCGATGCCCACAGTGGCCCACTGGCTGAAGCTGTAGTTCCCGGCCTGGTCCTGGGCCCAGTAGCGGATGGTGTGCAGCCCCTCCTGGGTCAGGGAGAAGGGCGCGCTGTACATGACGAAGGGCGCGCCATCCAGCACGTAGGCGATGCCGGCGATGCCGCTGGTGGCGTCCTCCCCGCTCAGGGTGACGGTGACCGTGCGGCTGAACCAGCCGTTGGGCGCTGTGAGGGAGGTGGTGGCCGTGACGCTGGGCGGGCTCACGTCCACCGCCACGGTGTAGACGGAACTCTCCTGCACGTACCCGGCCTTGTCCGCCACCCGGAAGCGCAGGGCATGTTCCCCATCCGCCAGGCCGGTCAACACCGCCTGCAGGGTCTGGCTCTGCCAGGGATCCTCCGGGTGGCTGAAGCTGGCCGCCTGCTCCTGGCCGTCCACCAGGACCACGCCCTGGGTCACGTCCAGGCCGCTGCCGAAGTCCTGGACCGTGGCCGAGACGGTGATGGCCTCGCCGGTCTGCCAGCCCGTGGGCACGGCGATCTGGTGGATGGTGGGGGGCGCGTCGTCCACCACGGTGGTGGTCCGGCTGATGACGGCGCTGGCGTTGCCCGCGGCGTCGAAGGCCACAGCCTGCACGGACGGCTGTTTCTCGCCCGTGGCCAGGGGCCAGGCGAAGCTCTCCGAGACGCCCCCATCCCGGATCTGCCAGACCCGCACCGAGTCCAGGGCCAGGTCCATGGTCCCGAACCAGCGCACCCGGAACTCCACCCCCTCCGGCGGATCGAAGAGGTGGAAATCCACCGGGATGGCCGCGTACTCCGTGGAGGTGACGAAATCGCTGGGCCAGATGTCCCGCAGGCCCAGGAGCTGGGTCCCCGCCTTGTCCGTGACATCCAACCGAGCGATGGGCGCGTCCGGCCAGAGATCCCCGGGGTGCTGGGCCGGGGTGACGCCCGCCCGCAGCCGGAAGATGGCCCGGTAGGAGGCTTCCGCCGGCAACGCGGTAGTGTAGGGGCCGTACCAGAGCCCCGGGCTGTGGACGCCGGCCCGGGCCTCCCAGCTCTGGCCGTCCTCCGCCGCCGGGTCTGGGACGGCCGCGCCGCTGCCCGGATCGTGGACCAACGCCTCCCCCTGCCAGAGCCAGCCGTTGCTCAGGCCCAGGGTGGTGCTGGCCGGGCTGGCCACCGTCACCGTGGCCGTGTGGACCTCCACCGTGTCCGGCAGGGTGAGGCTGGGCGGGCTCGGCGGCGTGCTGTCCACGGTCAGGGTGATCTCCTCCTGGAGGGTGTCGCTGAGCCAGAGAGAGGCCACCACCTGGGCCCCCTCGGCCAGGTTCAGGGGGTACTGCCAGACGCCGCCCCGCCCCTGGAGGGTCAGCGGGCCGGTGACCAGCTGGGTCTCGGTGAGGAGGCTGGTCTCGGTCACCACCACCGTGTCGGTGATCCCGTTGCTATCCGTGACCACCGTGGTGTGGGTGACGGTCTGGGTGACGGTCACCCGTTCCGTGCGGGTCAGCCCTTGGTCGCTGCGGATCACCAGGGTGCTGGTCATGGCGGTGTAGGGAGCCAGGGTGCGCCAGTGGAAGCCGCCTCGAGGCACGAAGCCGCTCGGGACCATCCCCAGCAGGCCGGCCACGGGCAGGGTGGGGGTGAAGGCGCTCTGCAGGTGCACCCCAGTGAAGTAGTGGCCCAGGATCTGCCGGTAGGTGTGGCCGTCCAGAGCCCGGCGCTGGCCGCCCCACTGGCTCAGGCCATAGCCGTGGCCCCAGGGGGTCTCGCCCAGGGAGTAGGGGTCTGGCACGGCCTGGAGGTAGTCCACGTCCGGGTTGGTGCGGGTGGGATGGCCGTTGATGGCGCTGTACATGGCGATGATGGGGGCGTGCTCCCCATCGCTCTGCGCGCTCAGGTACTGGCCCGCGGTGGCGGCCACCGCGGCGTCCGTGGAGGGGTAGCGGTCGTCACACATCATCTGGAAGTTGGCCCAGTCGGTGACGTCGTAGCTCTCCCGATTTTGGCGGATCTGGTACCAGGCGTAGGTGCGGGCGGCGATGGCCTGGCTGGCCAGGGCGTGGAAAGGCCAGCTGCTGGGCACCTCCGCGGGGACGGAGCGGGCCACGTACTCCTCGAAGGGGATCTCCTCCACCTGGTAGGCGGGCAGATCCCGGCAGGTGTTGGCCGGGTGATGGGCCACCCGGATGGTGGCGGGGTAGGTGATGGCCTGGCTGGCGGCCAGCGGGCGGGCCGGCGGCTGGGCCAGGCGGGTGGAGCGCACTGTGGCCTGGCCGCTCTCCAGGTCCACGGCCAGCTCCAGGACCTGATCCCCCTCCCGCCGCTCCAGGAGGAGGCGCTGGCTGCTCCCATCCCAGCGGGGCAGGTAGCCGGGCAGGGTGTCCAGCAGCTGGCCGTCCTCCCGGCGGACGAGGAGGGTGCGGGCCCAGCGGTCCGTCTCCGTGCCAGCGGGCACCACGCTGATCGCCACCAGGCGGCCGTCCGGGCTGAGCTGGGGCCGGCCCAGGTGATAGCCCGGCTCGTCGAAGACCACCCGCCCGGCCACGGTCAGCCGGGGATGGGTCCGCTCGCCGCTCACGGTGACGTCGGGCAGGTCCACGGCGGTGGGCGGCGCCTCCTGGGCGGGGCCGGCCCCAGCTC
>WGCB01000307.1 GCA_015494005.1 Caldilineaceae bacterium | reverse complement strand
GTAAGCCCCAGGGTGAGGGGCAGGGTGCCCAGGCCAAAGAGAAGCATGGTCAGCCCACTCTGGAGGGGGGAGCCAGCCACCAGGGCCACCAGCAGGGCGGCCATGACCAGGCCGCAGGGCAGCAGTCCCCAGAGCAGGCCCAGGCCAAAGGGGACGAGCAGCCCCCGCAGCCCCTCCTGGCCAGGCTCAGCCGGGCCGTGCTCGCCCCGAGCCAGGCGGCGCATGGTCTGGCCCCACCAGCGGGTGATCCGGGTCAGGGCCAGCTCCGGCGAGGGGGCGCGTCCCAGGAGGGCGGCGGCCATGTAGAGGGCCAGGAGCCCGGCCAGCAGGGCCAGGACGCCCTGGGCCCAGGCCAGCCCCGGTGGGTGGACGGAGCCCGGGGGCAGCTGACCGTTCAGGTTGGGCGCGCCGCTGACCCAGCCCAGGGCCGTGCCCAGCGCTCCCAGGAGCCCACCCAGGAGGGTGTAGGTGGTGAGCCGCCCCAGGTGCACCAGGAGCAGGCGTCCACCCCGGGCCCGGTCTGCCCGTCCCAGGAGCAGGGCCACGCCTCCGCACATGCCCGTGCAGTGGCCCACACTGCCTAGAAGTCCGAGAAAGAAAGCCGGCCATGCCATGGTTCAGGTTCGCTCGCAGGCTTGTTCCGGGTGTTCACATCAACCCAGGTGTTCCGATTACCATGCATTCAAATCAAAGGGAAAGACCTGCCGAGGATGCCCTCGACAGGTCCAGACGGGTGCATTGGCAGGGTCGGGCTAGCGGATGTACCAGGCCCGGCCCAGCAGCCACCAGTTGCTCAGGTAGTAGACCACGAAGAAGGCCAGGAAGATGAACGCGAGGGTCAGGGACCCGCGGGGCGTCAGCTTGCCCTCCGGTTCCTTGCCCAGGTTGGGCACCGCGTGCTCCACCAAGGGATTCTCCTCGGACATGACCAGGGTCAGGCGGCTGGCTTCCCGGGTGGGGCCGGTGAAGACGGAGGCCAGGACCACGGCCAGGTACATGATGCCACCGGTGATGGCGATGAGGGCGCCGACGCCCATGATGGCCAGGCTGATGTGGACCGCGCCGGGCAGGGCCACGTCGATGGGCGCACCGGTGAAGGTGATGTCCCAGTGGCGGCGAGGCGCTCCCTGGAGCCCACTGACGATCATGCCCACGGAGACCAACAGCATGCCGCCGCCGAAGACGTAGGGCTGCCAGGAGGCCAGCTTCTTGAGCTTCAGCTCCTTGCGGAAGATGAGGGGGATCAGGTAGTAGGTCAGCCCCATGAAGGCCAGGGTGGTGCCGGAGACCACCGTGGCGTGGAAGTGGCCGGGCAGGCGCATGGTGTTGTGGGCGGACATGTTGATCTGCTCCGTGCCGATGACCACCCCGGTGACCCCGCCGATGAAGCCGAAAAGGGACATGGAGATGACCAGGGTGGAGAATCCCGGCTCCCGCCAGGGGGCTTTCCAGAGCCACTCCATGAGCCCCCGGGTGAAGCCCTTGCGGCGCTGGGCCACCTCCACCGCCGCGGGGATGGAGAAGGCGTGGATCAGGCTGCCCAGGACGGCCAGGTACATGGCGTAGGAGGTGTTGGTGGCCTTCCAGGCGAAGCTCGGGCCGGGATCCACCAGCAGGTGGTGGGCGGAGCCCAGGTTGATGAAGAGGATGTAGAGCACGAAGGCCCAGCGGGAGAGCTTCTCGTTCACCGGGTTGGCCCCCACGGTCAGGGCGGCCAGGGCATACCAGATGGCCACCATGGCGGCCAGGTTGATCTGCTGGGCCGGGTGGCCGAAGCTCCAGAAGACGTTGCGGTAGAAGGCGGGATCGACCTTGGGGAGGATCCCGATGGCCCAGAGGAAGGCCGGCACGAAGGCCACCGCGCCGGAAAGCAGGGTGTAGAGAGCAATGATGGCCGCGGCGATGAGGCCGAAGGTGACCAGGGGCACGGTGCCGCCGTAGGTGTTCTCCCGCTTGGCCACCACGATGGTGGCGAAGAAGAGGATAACGGCCACCAGGGCGCCCACAGCGAAGAGGATGACGCCCAGATACCAGAGAGGGTGAGCTTTCAAAGGCACGTAGGCGGTGAACATGACGTCCGACCCGCCCAGGAGCGTCATGACGTTGACCAGCACCGCGCCCACCACCATGAGCACATAGGCAACCCAGGCCACCTTGGGAGCGATGAGCCGGGCGTTGAGCATCACCGCGCCGCCGAAATAGAGGCCGGCCACCTCGAAGAAGACGATCCAGGCCACCAGCATGTCAAAACCATGGCCGGTGAGGATGCGGTAGAACCAGTCCGCGGGCAGGAGATGGATGGCCTGCCAGCGGGTCAGGGCCAGGAGGAGGGCGAAGAAGCCGCCGATGAGGAGAAAGACCACCGCGGCCACGGCGTTGGCCTTGATGAGTTTCTCCGCGGCCAGATCCACCTGGAGCCCTGTGACAGGACAGGAGCGAAATTCCGCCTTCGCCCCTGGCGCAGGCATGGTAGCGGCTGTCACAGAAACACCTCCTTCTACTCAGTGACGATGATCTTGCTGACCATCAGATGGTGGGCAATTCCGCAGTACTCGTTGCAGACCAGGGCAAAATCCCCGCTCTGGGTGGGGGTCAAGGTGGCCACGTAGTCGTAGCCGGGCAGGATCTGCAGGTTCAGGTTCGTGGGCTGGAGGGAGAAACCGTGCTGCACGTCCAAGGAGGAGATGTGCAGGCGATAGGTCTCGCCCTTTTTCAGCTTCAGGACGGGATACCACTGCCACTGGCGGGCCTGCAGGTAGACGTCCGAGTTGGGGGGAGGCTCCACCACCGGCACGCCACTCAACGTGTCCACCTGGTACTGGTCCACGAAGTCCGCGACCAGCTGCTGGTAGGTCTCCGCGTCCACCCGGTAGGTGGTGACCGGCACGTTCTGTCGCCCCATGAAGAACCAGATGGGCATCATGATGGTCAGGAAGATGCACCAGACGAACGCCACCAGCACCCAGCTGCGCTCGATCCGATGCAGAGGCTTCCACCAGGTCTGTTGCGGTGCAAGCATGTTCGCCTCCTTTTACGGTGTGAGCTTGGGGACGGAGAAGATCTCGATGAGTCCCCAAATGTTGTACAGGCCGGTGCTGATCAGCAGGGACAGGATCAACAACAGGAAGATGTTGTCGAAAATCTTCTGTCCCAGAGAAGCATTCTCCTTCTCCTTGTTGTTGGACATACGGATTTCACCTCCTGAGCGAGTGGTGGAAGACGGGATGAGCGGGAAACAAGGCAATACAATCCATGCGGAAGCCGCAGTCGGGGTTGTTCCCCATTGTGCCAAAATTTCCTCGCTCTGGCTGCGACAAAAGTCTCATCACCCGCCCTGGCTCGGGGATCCGTTCGCCCTTTCCCCGGCCCGGTGATACAATCCCGCCCAGAGGAGCAGCCCGGAGAGGGCATCCCGGCCCCCAGCAAGAGGATCCAGGCAGGTCAACAGAGGAGAGAAACGCATGGAACACCGACAGGTCCAGACCAACGGCATCACCCTGCACGTGGTCCAGGACGGCCCCCAGGATGGCCCCCTGGTGATCCTGCTCCACGGCTTTCCCGAGTTCTGGTACGGCTGGCGGCGACAGATCCCAGCCCTGGCCCAGGCCGGTTACCGGGTCTGGGCGCCGGACCAGCGGGGCTACAACCGCAGCGACAAGCCCCCGGGGATCGCCGCCTACAATCTGGACGCGCTGGCCCAGGACGTGTTGGGGCTGATCCAGGCCGCGGGGGAGGAGCAGGCTGCGGTCATCGGCCACGACTGGGGAGCCGGGGTGGCCTGGTGGCTGGCCATGAAGCATCCCCAGGCGGTGGGCAAGCTGGGTATCCTCAACGTGCCCCACCCCGCGGTCCAGCGCCGCCTCATGCGCCGGGACCCGGGCCAACTCCTGCGCAGCTGGTACATGTTCTTCTTCCAGATCCCCTGGCTGCCCGAGGCCCTGATGCGCATGCACAACTACGCGGGCATGGTCCGCAGCCTGGAGCGCAGCGCCCGGCCCGGGACCTTCACGCCGGAAGATCTGGAGCGCTACCGGGAGGCCTGGTCCCAGCCCGGCGCGCTGACCAGCATGATCCACTGGTACCGGGCCATCTTCCGCCACCCGCCCCAGCCAGCGCCGGACATCCGGATCCACGTGCCCACCCAGATCATCTGGGGCGCGCAGGACCGCTTCCTGAAGCTGGAGGGGGCGAAGATCAGCCTGGAGCTCTGCGATCAGGGGCGGCTCACGGTGATCCCCGAGGCCACCCACTGGGTGCAACACGAGGAGGCAGCCCGGGTGAACGAGCTGCTGCTGGCCTTTCTGGCGGAGTGAAGGGTACGGAGGGGGTGAGGGGTCAGCCGGCGCCGCTGGCTCGGCGCTGGCGGGCGGCCTCGAAGAGGATCACGGAGCCGGCCACGGCCGCGTTCAAGGATTCCACGCCGTTGGCCATGGGGATGGCGATGGGGATGGCCTGGGCCCGGGCCTGAGGGCTGGCGCCGGCCGCCTCGCCCCCCACCACCAGGGTGGAAGGACGCCGCCACTCCACCTGGTCGTAGAGGGTCTCGGCCTGGGCTTCCGCCAGGTAGAGCTGCCCCAGCCGGGGGAGCAGCGCCTCCAGCTCGGCCCAGGAGGGGACACTCTGCAAGGGGATGCGGAAGTGGGCGCCCATGGCGGCCCGCAGCACTTTGCCGTTGAAGGGATCCACCGTTTCCGGCCCGAAGATCACCAGCTCCGCGCCGGCCGCGGCCGCGGAGCGGAGCAACGTCCCCGCGTTGCCCGGGTCCCGCACCCGATCCAGAAGCAGGGCCAGGGTCACGGTGGCGGGCAGGGGCCGCTGGGGGATGGGGACGATGGCCAGGACGCCCTGGGGGGTCACCGTCTCGGCCATGTTGGCGAAGACCGGCTCCGCGCAGGCCAGGACGGGCACGCCGGCCGCCTCCAGCTCCGCCAGGAGCTCAGCCAGCGCCGGGCGCTGCTCCCGAGCCTGGGGCCGATAGAAGACAGTGCGGGGGCGCACGCCGGCCTGCCAGGCGTCCCGGAGCAGCCGCTCCCCCTCCAGGAGGCAGAGGCCCTCCTGCTCCCGGTGGCGGCGACGGCGCAGCTTGCGGGCCAGTTTGACTTGCAGGTTGCTGGTGCTGGTGATCATGGCTGGATCCAGGCGATGGGCGGGTGCGTGGTGGCGGTCACAGGACGGGTATAGAAAACGGCAGAGGTCCAAGAACCCCTGCCGTTCGTCTGCCAGTATCGTTCCATGTCGAGCGGCCGTGCGGCTATTCCAGATGCTGCTTGGCCAGCTCAGCCAGCTTGGTGAAGGTGGCCGCGTCCCGGGCGGCGATGTCGGCCAGCACCTTGCGGTCCACCTGGACGTTGGCCTTCTTCAGGCCGTGGATGAAGCGGCTGTAGCTGAGGCCGTTCTGCCGGGCCGCGGCGTTGATGCGGGTGATCCAGAGGCGGCGGAAGTCCCGCTTCCGGTTGCGGCGGTCCCGGTAGGCGTAGAAGAGGGACTTGAGCATGGCCTCGTTGGCCCGGCGGAAGAGCTTGGATCGGGTTCCGAACTGCCCTTTGGTGAATTTGAGGACCTTCTTGTGGCGCTTGTGCGCGTATACCTTCGGTCTAGACCGTGGCATGGTGTTCTCCTTCCGTGATGGCGGGCGGCTCCGCAGGGGAGACCGCCTCTTCGTCCTGGCCGGTCACGTACTTGCAAGTGATGTTTCCAGGTTCGAATGTGGGAGTGTTCGATTCGGTATCGGACTCAGCGTTCGTCCGCGTGGGGCACGACCCGTTTCACCAGTTTGATGAGGGATTTCTCGGTGCTGGGCACCGCGTGCCGGAAGTCGCTGATCTTGCTGCTGTTCTTCTTGCGGCGCAGGTGGCCGCGCCCCTGCTTCATGCGCATGACCTTGCCCTTCCTGGTCAGGCGGAAGCGTTTCCGGGCGCCTTTGTGGGTTTTGATCTTGGGCATTTCTTGGTCTCCGATACGCTTTGGATGCTCTTCGATACGTTCGTCGCGCCCGGGGAAGAGTGCACCCGGGCCGATACTGGCAGGCAGACAAAAACGGGCAGAACGCCCGCATTGCACAACGTTCGGTTGGGGTCCTCAGGGCCGATCAGGGCAGGCGGACCGGTGCTGCAACTTGCACCGCCGCTCCTCCCTGCTCGCCGCTGAGCTCCCGTCATCTCACGGCTTGGCCGCCCCTGGGGCCAGGATCATGATCATGCTCCGGCCCTCCATCTTGGGCGGGGACTCCACAACAGCCACGTCGGCCAGCTCCTCCGCCACCCGTCGCATCAGGTCCCGGGCCACGTTGGAGTGGACGATCTCTCGCCCGCGGAAACGGATCCGCACTTTGACCTTCTGGCCATCCTCCAGGAACTTCCGGGCCTTGCGCAGGACCACCTGGATGTCGTGCTCGCCGGTCTTGGGGCGAAGACGGACCTCTTTGATCTCCACCTGTTTCTGGGCTTTCCGGGCCTCTCGCTCCCGTTTCTGCCGCTCGTAGAGGTACTTGCCGTAGTCCATGAGCCGACAGACGGGCGGCTTGGCGTTGGGGGCAACCTCCACCAGATCCAGGTCGCGCTCCTGGGCAAGCTGCAGCGCTTCTTGCACCGGCAAGATGCCCAGCTGTTCTCCGTCCGGCCCGATCACCCGAACTTCACGAGCACGAATTGACCGGTTGATGCGAGTTGTGTGTGTACTAATGTTCTGTACTCCTTGCAGGGACTGCCAGCGTAATGATGTTGTTCTGGGACGAATCCAGCGGGAAATCCGGTGGGAAATCCCCTGGGAATCGCTTGGTTCCAGCCTGAAAGTATAGCATCCTCTCTGGGGAGCGTCAAGTTTTTGCGAAAATTCAACGCAAACCCCGGAGAGGATGCCGGATTGCCGGAAATTCGGCTTACAGCTCGGGTGAGCGGGTGGCGATCCGTTCGGTGACCAGGGCCACGAACTCCTCCACAGGCATGGCGTTACGGCGCTTGCCGTCCCGCCGGCGCAGGGAGACCGTGCCCTCCTCCTTCTCCCGGTCCCCCACCACCAGCATGTAGGGCACCTTCATGAGCTGGGCGCTGCGGATCTTGGCGTTCATGCGCTCGGAGCCCAGGTCCGCCTTGACCCGCACGTGGGCGTCCCGCAGCCGCTTCTCCAGCTGGAGGGCGTACTCGTGGTGGGCGTCGGTGATGGGGATGATCCGCACCTGCTCCGGCGCCAGCCAGACCGGGAAGTTCCCCGCGTAGTGCTCGATGAGGAAGCCGATCATGCGCTCGTGGGTGCTCAGGGGCGCCCGGTGGATGCAGAGCGGCGTCTTCTCCTTGCCGTCCTTGTCCACGTAGGTCAGGTCGAAGCGCTCGGGCACGGCAAAGTCCACCTGGTTGGTGGCCAGGGTGAACTCCTTGCCGATGGCGCTCCAGATCTGCACGTCGATCTTGGGGCCGTAGAAGGCCGCCTCGTCCGGCACCTCCACGTAGGGCACGTTGCCGTGATCCATGGCCCGGCGCACCATCTCCTCCGTCTTCTGCCAGAGGCGCGGGTTGTCCACGTACTTCTTGCCCAGGCCCTTGGGGTGGTGGGTGCTCAGGCGCATGACGTACTTGTCGATGCCGAAGAGCTTGAAGTAGTAGTTGTAGAGCTCCACCACGCCCAGGAACTCCTCCTCGAACTGATCCTCGGTGCAGTAGATGTGGGCGTCGTTCATCTGCATGGAGCGCACCCGCATGAGGCCGAAGAGCTCGCCGCTCTTCTCGTAGCGGTAGCAGGTGCCGTACTCCGCCAGGCGCACGGGGAGTTCCCGGTAGCTGCGCACCTTGGAGCCGTAGATCTTGTGGTGGAAGGGGCAGTTCATCGGCTTGATGTAGTAGCGCACCCCCTCCATCTCCATGGGCGGGAACATGCTCTCCGCGTAGTAGGGCAGGTGTCCGCTGCGCAGGAAGAGGGCCTCCTTGGTCACGTGGGGCGTGCGCACCCGGTCGTAGCCAGCCCGCTCTTCCACCTCCTTGGCCAGCTTCTCCAGCTCCTCGATGAGGATGCCACCGTTGGGCAGCCAGAGGGGCAGGCCCGGCCCCACCTCCTCGTCGAAGATGAAGATCTCCAGCTCCCGGCCCAGCTTGCGGTGATCCCGCTTCTTGGCCTCCTCCAGCATGTGCAGGTAGTTCTTGAGCTCCTTCTTGTTGGCCCAGGCCGTGCCGTAGATGCGCTGGAGCATGGGACGGTTCTCGTCGCCCCGCCAGTAGGCCCCGGCCACGCTGAGCAGCTTGAAGGCGTCCGGCGGGATCTGCCCCGTGTGCTCCACGTGGGGCCCCCGGCAGAGATCCTCGAAGGGGCCCTGGCGGTAGGTGCTGATGACCGGCTTCTCCTGGGTCTCGTTGCCGTACTCATCCACCTCGCCCTTCTCCAGCCCCTCGATGAGCTCCAGCTTGTAGGGCTGGTCCTTGAAGAGCTCCCGGGCCTCCTCCGCGGTGACCTCCCGGTACTCGAAGGGGAGGCGCTGCGCGATGATCTCCCGCATGCGCTTCTCGATCTTCTCCAGATCCTCGGGCTTGAAGGTGCGGGGCTTGCCCTCCTCGTCCACGCCCAGGTCGAAGTCGTAGTAGAAGCCCGTGTCGATAGGCGGCCCGATGGCGATCTTGGCCTCCGGGTAGAGCTCCAGGACGGCCTGGGCCATGATGTGGGCCAGGCTATGTCGCAGGCGGTAGAGCTTGTCCGCCTTCTTGTCCTCCTTGCCGTTCTTGCCATTCCTGCCGTTCTGGCTGGCCACCGCCTGGGCCTCCTTGTCTTCCTTGGGTTGTTTCACCTGTTCTGCCATGATCTATCTCTCAATCCTTGCACAAAAGGGCTCAGTACAAACCAAACCGCCCTGCTCAAAAACACTCGAAAGCAGACACCGTTCCTATGCCACAGCCACCCACCTGACTGTTCCTCTTCCAGTGTAGCGAATGGAGCTAGAAGAGAAACTGGTAGAGCTGCTGAATGAGCACCTCGATCCCCCTCAAGAAGGAGAGGAACAGGAGGAGCGCCAGGGCAACACTGTCCCGGACAATGCCCGGTGAGAACCGTTCGCCAGCGACGGAAGCGACACCAACCAGGACCACGGCCCGGATCAGGAAGAGCCTGAGCCGAGCCCGACGAGCCCCGGTCACCACAGCCGATGGAGTCTTGCTCGTCGTGTGCACCACCACTTGAGGTTTCCTGTCCGCCCCCGCTGCCTTGACCCAGCCCTGGTAGATCCGGTAGAGCTGGTTCCCGGCCAGGAGAAGGACAGCCATCACCGTGGCCCCGGTGACGAAATCCATGGAAAGTTGGCCGATCATGTCTCTCACCTCGCAAGAACGGAAACATAGCACCCTTTCCTGGCTGCAACGTACAACACCTTAACGGAAATTGCAACCATTTTTCGCGAAGTGAGAGACCATCCCGCCTGGCAGCCCGCCGCTGTGACTCCTGACTCAGACGCCCTTGCCTCTGGAGCATGCCTGTCGTATACTTGCAGCAGAACATGCGTTCCACGAGCTGGAGGTGCTGCCATGCCCCGTGCCATCCTCGACGCCATCGATGCCGTGACAGGCCGCCTGGCCCACGGCCCCATGCACCGTTTCACCTTCCGCCGAGGAGGCGGCTTCACCGGCGCCCAGGTGGAGATGCTCCTGCGCCAGTACGGCATCCGAGTCTGGGGCCGGGAGATGGACGACAAGGACGAGCTGGCCTTCCTGGTCAAACGGAGCCAGGCCGTCTGGGCCGAGTACGTCCTCTGCCGGGCCGGCGTCCCCTTGACCGGCCCCCTGCTGGACCCCCGCAACGAGGCGTACCGGCATCGCCATCTTCAGGGCGCCATGCCCACCCCCTGGACGGAGCGAGGTATCGGCCCCCACACCCTGGTGGACCACCTGGTGGACTGGCTCTATCGACTCCTCGGCTGATCCGCCGCAGCCCCCTCGGCCAGCCACTGGGCCGCCCACCAGGTCAGGTAGAGGAGCTGCTGCATGCCCTGGGGCAGGGACCGGGGATCGATCCACTCGGAGAGGCGGTGGGCGTCGCCCCCCTCGGTGAGGCCGATGCAGACCGCTGGGATCCCCCGGCTCAGAGGCACGTTGGCGTCTGTGCTGCTGATGCGCAGCTCCGGCGCCTCGGTGACGCCCAGCCCCTCCAGGATGGCCATGAGGGCCTGGACCAGGGGGTGCTCCTCCGGGATGGCTCCGGCCGGCCGGTTGCCGATCTCCTCCAGGTGGAACTGGACCTGGTCCCGTTCCTGGTTGTGGGCGGCCTGGTGACGACGCACGATGAGCTGCACCTGACCGATGAGCCAGTGCAGGGCGCTGGGCTCCTCGCTGCGCAGGTCCAGCTCCAGGGAGGCCTCCTGGGCGATGGTGTTCACCGAGCGTCCGCCCTGGATGCGCCCGATGTTGAAGGTGGTGCGCACCTGCTCGGGCATCTGCAGCCGGGTGATGTCCGCGGCCAGCTGCACCAGGGCGTGGATGGCGCTGCCAGCGCCGAAGTCCCCCCAGCTGTGACCGCCGGGCGCGGTGGCTCGGATGCGGTAGCGGCGCACTCCCAGCCCCCGGTGGACGATCCGCCCCAGGCCCATCCCCTCCAGCACGATGGCCGCGCCCACCTGGTCTCCCAGGCGATCCACCACGGCCCGCATGCCC
>WGCB01000306.1 GCA_015494005.1 Caldilineaceae bacterium | reverse complement strand
GAGCGGGCGGTGGAGAACATCAAGTTCGACTTCGAAGTCGTTCCGGCCGGTGCGAGTTTCAAATTCGGCTTGACGGTGGAAAATCCGACGGAGCAAGACCTGGGTCTTATCGCCATCGGTCTGCGAGAAATGACAGAGGGCATGGTCCGGTTGGGTGGCATTCGCTCGCGAGGTCTGGGTCAGTGCCGACTGGATCTGGAATCAGTACAGCGGTTGGATTTCCGCGATGTGAGCATACTCACCGCCTATCTGAAAGGAGACGGGAACGGCGAGTCCATCCCCCCGGAGGAGTTTCTGGCGCAAGCGGTACGAGGCTTACTAGGATGAGGAGGAAACAACCATGCTGAAGCAATTGGTGAACGAGTGCGTCATCAAGCTAGCCATTCGCCCAGACGGTCCGATTCTGGTCAAATCAGGCATCGAGACAGTCAGCGGACCGGATATGGCCTTCGTGCGTACCTGGCGAGACGGCGAACCCCAGGTCTATCTGCCGGGCAGTTCCCTGAAAGGCGTCCTACGCTCCCACGCCGAGCGCATCACCCGCACTTTTAACGAGACAAAGGCGTGCGATCCTTTCAGCAAGAAAGGGCCGACGATGTCCTGTGGCCATCGCTTTGAGAGACGTAAGAAGCGCGAAGAGTTGAACAACTCGCTCGTCTATGCCCAGTCCTGCCCTATCTGTCGGCTGTTTGGTTCCACCTGGTACGGGGGGCGTCTGGCCACGGCCGATGCCTACGCCGAGGGCCGACCGCCGGGCGTCGAACAGCGGGACGGAGTGGGCATCGATCGCTTCACCGGCGGCGCGGCTCGGGGAGCTAAATTCGAACTGGAGGTCGTCACCAGTGGCACTTTCGTCACCATACTTCATATCCGAAACTTTGAGTTGTGGCAGTTGGGGCTGGTGGGTTTCCTACTTCAGGACCTAAAAGACGGCCTCATCCGCGTGGGGATGGGGAAGAGCCGTGGGTTGGGCAAGGTACGCGGCGAGGTACGTTCGATTCGGGTGGATTTTCTGGGACCGCAAGCACCTGCACCGGGGAACGGCACACTCACCCTAAAGGGGATTGGCTCCCTGGTGCCGTCTGAGATGGCCGATGCCTACGGGATGGTTCACCCGGACGAAGTGACGGTGACCTTCTCAGGGGAATGGCAGGGTGGAGAAGGGCACATTCGCCACACCGCCCGCTTCACCGATGAGGATTTTCCCTGGGCGGCGTTGGGACGGCGTTGGGTGGACTACATCCAGGTCTACGAGAGGCCACTGGAGATGGCTCTGGAGCGCTTCACGGGAGGGGCATGATGGCGGCCAGAATCTATGCCGGTGATGTCACAGCCGATGATCTGGAGATACTGGTGGAAAATCTGCGCCCCCAGGCTCCTTACGCCGTGCTAGAGAAGGTGGACGACGTTGGCTTTCCGGCTGGCAGCGAAGCCATAGACCCAGCGGCCTGGGACGAAGGACGCATTTTTGGGCCAGCTCTAGAGTTGCACTGGTCGTGTATCGGAGACGACTTTCGGGTAGTTTTAACCCGCGAGGATGATGGAGATGGCGACGGCTTGCCCCAAGTCGAGTTGTTGGAAGAACCGGGGTATGAGCGTAAGGAACATGCCTACTATCTGTGGGGCGAGGAGGACATCCGCATCGGGCGCAAGATGGAATACCGCGCTATCCCCGGCGGTGGGCGTGCCCAACTGGTGGTGGCCGAGTTCTATGACGGGGCGGGAGAGTTGCGTCACTGGCGCTATGTGCGGCTTCAACGGGAGGAGGATTTATGACTGAGCGACAACGGGTAGACCCTTACGGGTTTGTGCGATTGGTGGGCACGCCGGATCGGATGGAAGCCCGTCCTCATCATCGTTTTGAGGGCCTGAGCGGCCGTTTGACCTGCCGACTCACGGTCAAGACGCCGCTTTTCGTGTACAACCCCAAGTTCGCCCGTCCGGTGGGGCGAGGACATGAACAAGCGCGTTTCCCGGTATACGATGGCGTGGCCTTCATTCCCGGCAGTTCGCTAAAGGGTGTCATCCGAAGCGTGGCCGAGGCAGTGGAGGCCGGTTGTTTCACCCTCTTTGGTGGTCCCATCTACCGGGGGAGCGGTATCACTAGAGGGAAGCAGGTCAAGGTAGACCTCCCCCAGGGATATCAACATTGCACTGATAGCAAGCAACTCTGCCCTGCATGCCGACTATTCGGCTTCCTTTATCGGGGCCAGGTGCACGCGGGCAAGGTGCACATTGGCGATGCCATTGCCCCACAAAGTGAGTATGAACTCATGGATTTCATTACCTTGGACGTGCTCAGCACCCCCAAGCCGGAAGCCCGTATTCATACCTACACTATCCTACAAGGGGGCCGCCGAGTGGTGCGCGGACGCAAGTTTTACCGGCATCGGCTGGATGGCGTACTGACACGCGCCGGTGGTAAGAAAGACCGGCAAAACAAGACCGTTCAACCGGTAGCACCGGGCTCGATCTTCACCTTTGATGTCGAATACAATGACCTGCGAGAAGAAGAACTGCGTCTGCTGCTCTACGCTCTAGCCTTGGAGCCAAGGTTGTGGCACAAGGTGGGGCTGGGCAAGCCCATTGGGATGGGAAGCGCCTACATCGAGATCATCTCCTGGCAGCGGATCGACCGGCAAGCGCGCTACCAATCCCTAGGGGGTGGAATGGACGAACCGCTGAAAGGGGATACCTTGCAGGCTGAACTGGAGACCTGGCTGCGTCCGTACCGTGAGAGCCAGGCGCCGAACCTGCAGGACCTGCGCGAGTTGTGGCGGTATGATCATGAGTATGACGTGCGGTATGCGCGGCCGGAGTTCTAGTGCCTCATGAAGGGAGGGTGTCATGAACGTACATCCTTTGTGGCGTCGAGTGAAAAGATATGTTGTGTCTGGTCAGGAAACGCCCAAGGTGGACCTAAAGCGAACTCTTGATTTGTCCACTGAGCTACAAAAAGCAGAATTTGTGAAGGATGTGACAGCAATAGCCAATACACCTGGCGGTGATGGGTTTCTTGTTATTGGAGTTGTAGATGCGAGAGAGCGCGACAGCAATGATCCGAAAGATTATATCGTGGGATTTCAAGCGCCAAGGGGTGATCCCGATGCGTTTCACAGGCAGATGATAGATGCGCTCGTTAAGTTTTGTAATCGAGTTCCCATTATTGAATATGAGGAGATAATGCATCCTGATACGAAACGGCACATTGGTGTGGTGACCATTAAACGCTCCTCGAATCGACCACATAGTTTCATTAGGGCTAGTGGAGAAGTTGAGCAGTATGATACCTATATACGTCGTGGCACTGCTACCTACCGAGCTACGCCTGAAGAAATGAAAGAAATGTTCGAAGTGAAACCTTTATCACCTGCTATTGTCATCAATCTTAGTACACATCCGCTTACAGATGAGCAGAAGGAACAAATACAACGTGAGGTGTACATTGAGGAGTTGATTGAACACCCAGTCCATTTTGATGCCACTGGCGAACTCTTGCCTCAGATTAAGAAGATTGTGGACACTATAGGTATGACTCTGGAAGAGTGGTCAGGTAAGCTGATCTATCTCGTTCTCCCTGGTATTGCGCCTGGAGCTGCAGCTTTGCTGGCTTATATCCACGGGCTTCGGGGTGGATTCCCCAAGCTGATTTGGGTATACCAAGATCCTGAAGACCCTACACATTACGTTGTGGCTCAAAGCGTCAACTTACAAAAATTACGTGATATCGCGAGAAAGATTCGTGCACGTCCAGAGTAAATCGACAAAAGCAAATCAAAGACCGTCGTGGGAGTCTGCGAAACGTATGGACGGGTAAGTGAGTTATGAGCACCTACCACCTCATGAACCTCGGCCTACCCGGCACCATCACGGGACCCATCGCCTACCTGACCCGGCAGGCCCCTTGGCTGGAAGAGGAAACCCTCCCCCTAACGTAGAACCTGGCCGCTATCTGTCCAGCATTCCGGACACACATCCCGTCATACCCCAGAGGTGCATGGATGATCCTCCTCAACTTCGCCCACCCGTTGACCCAGGAACACATCGCCCAGATCGAATCCCTCACCGGGGAGGCCGTGGAGCGGGTGGTGGACATCCCCAGCCAGGTGGACACGGAACAGCCCCTGGCGCCTCAGATTGTCGCCATGGCCGACGCGGCCGGGCTCTCCCCCCGAGAATGGGAAACAGCCGCCATCCTGGTCAACCCGCCGGCCCTGAACTTCAGCGCGGTGACCCTCCTGGCCGAGCTCCATGG
>WGCB01000305.1 GCA_015494005.1 Caldilineaceae bacterium | reverse complement strand
CGCTCCCAGGCTGGGGAGTAAGCCACCGGGTCCATCCCGAGTCGTCACAACCGAACAAGCACGAACAAGCAGAAGGGGACGAGGCCAAGGCTTCGTCCCCTTCTCTTTCGCCCGGTCCACACGTCCCCAGGCCATCGTCCCAGCAGTCGCCTCGTCACATCTCCTCGTCCTCTGCCAGGTCTTCCCGCCGGGCGTAGAACTTCAACAGGACCCCACCGTAGCGCCGCCGGTCGTACTCCTCCAAGTGCTCCAGGGTGCAGGGAAGCTCGTCCCTCTCCTCCCGGGGGTGGATCTGCACGATGACCACGCCGAAGGGGGCCAGGAGCTCTGGCCGCTGGTCCACCATGCAGAGCGCCTTGGCCCAGAGCCCCTTGTACTGGGGCGGGGCGATGTAGATGAGGTGGAAAGGTTCCCCCTGGTACTCACGCAGGAAGACGAAGCTGTCCCGCCGCTCCACCCTGGCCCGATCCGCCAGCTTGGTGTGGGCCAGGTTAGCCTTGATGGTTTTGATGGCCAGGCCGCTGCGGTCGATGAAGTGGGCGAAGTCCGCGCCCCGGCTCAGGGCCTCGATGCCCACCGCACCCGTCCCCGCGAAGAGGTCCAGCACCCGAGCGCCCTGGAGCCAGTCGCCCAGGATGCTGAAGAGGGCCTCCTTGGCTCGGTCCGTGATGGGCCGAGTGCCCTCCCCGGGCACGGACTGGAGCTTGTGGCCTTTGGCTTTCCCCGCGATGACTCGCATGGCACGTCCTCCTGGATCACGGGGCCACCTGGATGGGCCCCAGCTCGATGGCGAAATCCCCGGGGCCGGCGCTCACCGGGAGCCGCTGGCCGCTGGCCGCGTCGTAGAGCCCCACCGCGATGCGGTACTGGCCCGGAGGCAAGTCCTCCGGCAGGAGCAGGCCGTAGCGGTCCACGATGCGCTCGCCAGGCTGCCACGTGCTGGTGGGGCGCAGCCAGAGCACCGGCTGGCCGTCCCGCTGGGCCAGCTTCTCCCCCCGCTGGTTCAGCAGGTGGACGAAAACCTGGAAGTTCCGGTCCACAGGGCGCAGGCTCTGCCATTCCAGGGCCACCAGCAGCTCCCGGCCCGGCCCCGTCTCCCGAGTGAAGCCGTAGCCGTTCAGCCGCGCCCAGCCGTTCTCCTCTGTGACGGCCTCCCCGGCTTGCTCGGGCAGGCCGAAGATGGCGCCCAGGCCGGTCTCGGTCAAGGGCTGGGCCTGGGCCGAGGCGAAGAGGACCAGCCGGCCATCCGGGCCCACTGGCTCCTCCAGGAGGAGGAAGCTGGACTGGCGCAGGGCCCGCTCCCAGCCGGACTGCTCAGGCGGCGCCGGGTCCGGGATCAGCCAGAGGCGACGGTAGCTCTCCTGGAGGCGGCCCAGGAGGGCCTGCTCCTCCGGCGACAGTGTCTCCCGAGGAGAGAGGCCGAAGGTGGCCAGGTCGCCGTGGTAGGCGTTGGCGAACTGCTGGGTCTCGGTCGGGCGCAGGTGCAGGATCGCGTCCCCCGGCTCTTCCCCCTGGACGATCTGGCGGGCCAGAGCCATGTTGGCCGGGCCGCTCAGAGGAGCCTGGTAGCGGGCCAGCAGAGTGACCAGGATGAACAGGAAGGCCAGGCCGAAGAGCCCGTTGGCCAGGCGATCCCCAGGGCGAGGCTGCTCCTGGACGGGCAGGCGGACCTGGCGAGCGATCAGCATGACGCCGATGGTCACCGCAGCCAGGATGAGGCCGAAGCTGAACCAATCCGGGCCGCCGTCACCCGCCCGCCACCAGGCGAAGATCAGCCGATCTGGCCGGAGGAAGCGAAACTGGAGGAGCAGGGGCGAGTAGCCGATCCGAGTGAAGGTCTCGGGAGCGAAGAGGGGCGTCACGTTCCCGGCCAGCCACTCCTGGACCAGGCCAAAGGGGATGGCCATTCCCAGCCACTGGACGGCCAGGGAGGAGAGGAGCAGCAGGCCAGCCAGCCCTTGGGCCAGCCTGCCCCAGCGCCGCTCCTGGAAGAGGGCCTGCCAGGCCGGTCCCGTGAGGAGGGCCAGCAGGGGCATGAGGGCCACCAGGAAGCGGGGCCCCCAGCTGAAGCCGCCGTGCCACATGAACCACTTGCCGTAGAGGAGCACATAGATGGTGCTCACCCCCAGGATCAGCCCCAGCAGCCAGCGCTGGCGACGCCAGAACCAGGCCGCCCCGGGGATGGCCAGAAGCAGCACCGGGCTGTACCAGAGCAGGCCCCGGGCGGGTCCCAGGAGCAGGCCGAAGATCCCGAAGCCCCAGTCCCCGCTGAAGCTCTCCTCGGCCAGGTAGCCCGTGGTCCAGAGGCTGCCGTAGCGCAGCCAGTTCCACCAGAGGGAGGCCAGGCCAGCCGCCAGCACGGGCAGGCCAAAGGCCACCCAGACCCGCCAGCGCAGGGTGACCAGGGGCAGGAGCTTGCCCGGCCACGAGCCGTGGGG
>WGCB01000304.1 GCA_015494005.1 Caldilineaceae bacterium | reverse complement strand
GTACCAGGATGGCCGGGAGGCCGTCATCGACACCACGCTGCGCATCGAGTCCTTGCAGGAGGCAGAGGCATGAACTGGCAACTGTTGCCCCAATTTCTGACCACGGGCCTGCTGGCCGGGGGCCCCATCGCCCTCATGGGGTTGGGCCTGGTGCTCATCTTCAAGTCCACCTACATCTTCAACTTTGCCCAGGGGCAGCTTTTGCTCCTGGGCGCCCTGGTCACCTGGTGGCTGAGCGTGGAGGTGGGCCTGCCCCTCTGGCTGGCCATCGCCATCGCCCTGGTGCTCTCCGCCCTCTTCGGCCTGCTCATCGAGCGGGTGACCCTGCGTCCCATGACCGGGCAGCCCCTGCTCTCCATCATCCTCATGACCCTGGCCCTGAGCCAGGCCCTCCAGGGGTTGGCCCTGCTCCTCTTCGGGGGGACCCAGCGCAACTTTCCCCAGATCTTCTCCGCGGCCAGCCCCTACCGCATCGTCCTGCCCTGGACCTACAACGACAAGCCCATGATGATCATCCTGAAGCAGAACCTGGTCTGGTCCTTCGTGGTGGCCATCCTGGGGGTGGTGGTCATCGGAGCCTTCTTCCGCTTCACCAAGATGGGCCTGGCCATGCGCGGCGCCTCGGAGGACCACGAGCTGGCCCAGAGCATCGGGCTGCGGATCCACCGCATCTTCGGCATCTCCTGGGCCATGGCCGGGGTGGTGGCCACCACGGCGGGGGTGCTCCTGGCCACGTCCAGCGGCCTGGATCTGAGCCTGTCCGTGGTGGTGCTGGCCGCCTTCCCGGCGGTGCTCCTGGGTGGGCTGGAGTCCATCCCGGGCACCATCGTGGGCGGGCTGATCATCGGCCTTTCCCAGGGGCTGGTCTCCGCGTCCAAGGTGCAGATCATCCGCAACGCCACGGAGATCATGCCCTACATCGTCCTGCTGCTGGTCCTGCTCGTCCGGCCGGAGGGGCTCTTCGGTCAGCGTCGCATCGAGCGGGTGTGACCGTTTCCGAGGCACAAACTGCGCGGTTTGCACGGATTGCCTGGATTTCACGGATAACTTCACGGAGGTTTCATGGCTGTACTGCGTCCTGCCGGTGAATTCGACGAGAGCTACGCCTACGACATGGCCACTATCCGGCGGCCCTGGCAGTGGGTGCTGCTTATCGCCTTCGTTGCCGGGCTCTACGCCCTGCCTCTCTTCGCCAGCCAGAGCCTGGTCTCCCTGATCAACCGCATCGGCATCACCATCATCGCGGTCCAGGGCCTGAACCTGCTCACCGGCTACACCGGGCAGATCTCCCTGGGCCAGGCCGCCTTCATGACCACCGGCGGCTACATCTCGGCCCTGCTCATGAAGGAGATGGGGCTCCCCTTCCCGGTCACCCTGGTCCTGGCCGGGCTCGGGACGGGCCTGGTGGGGCTGCTCTTCGGCCTGCCCTCCCTGCGCGTGAAGGGGTTCTACCTGGTCATGGCCACCCTGGCCGCCCAGTTCATCATCCCCTGGTTCACCCGCAACGCCTTCCGGGACCTGCTCAACGGCGCCCAGGGGCTCAACGTCCCGGTGCCGGTGATCTTCGGCCTGCGCTTCGACGAACCCCAGAGCTACCTCTACCTGACCTTGACCGTGCTCGTCGTCACCACGGTGGTGGCCCACAACGTGGCCCGCTCTCGCCTGGGCCGGGCCTTCGTCTCCATCCGGGACCACGACCTGGCCGCGGAGCTTCTGGGGGTGAACCCGTTCAAGTACAAGCTCCAGGCCTTCTTCCTGGCCGCGGTCTACGCGGGGCTGGCCGGGGCCCTCTCAGCCCACCAGCTGCGCCACATCAACTCGGAGACCTTCAACCTGACCGATTCGGTCTTCCTCCTGGGCATGTTGATCGTGGGCGGGCTGGGGACCAGCCTGGGGCCCATCCTGGGCGCCATCCTGGTGGAGCTGCTCATCGAGGCGGCCACCCTGGTGGGGCCCCTCTTCGTCCAGGCCTTCCCCTCCACCGCGGCGGGGGCGGTCCAGGCCCTGCGTCCCCTCTTCTTCGGCGTGGCGCTCATGCTCTTCCTCATCTTCGAGCCCAAGGGGCTGGCCCACCGCTGGCAGCTGATCAAGGCGGCCTGGCGCCTGCGTCCTTTCTCCCACTAGCCCTTTCTCTCACTAGAAGGAATGGCTTAGCTAACATAACAGTTTGTCCGACCCCCTGGAGGTGTGTTAGGATTCGAGGCAACGGAACAGCATGCCAACCCTCGGATCGACCGACATGTCACCTGCCCACGTACTTGTCGCACGACAACCCATCTTCGACCGACAACTCCACGTGTACGCCTACCGGCTGCTCTTTCGGGCGGATTCGGAACAGAACGGGCAGAGCGGTTCAGCGGGCAAGCGCAGCCTGCTCACCCGCAGTTTCCTCATGATCGGGCTGGACAGCCTGACCGGCGGCAAGCGGGCCTTCATCCGCTTCAATCCGGACCAGCTGCTGAAGCGCGTGCCCACCGCCTTCCCCAAGAACGAGATCGCGGTGGAGATCCAGGAGCCTTTGAAGTCCGAGCCGGACATCATCATGGCCTGTTTCGAGCTGAAGAAGGCCGGCTACCTGATGGTCATGAACGATTTCGTGCTCCGGCCCCAGTCCAAGGCCTTCCTCCAGATGACCGATGTCATCAAGGTGGATTTCCGGCGCATCAGCGGGGACGCCCGGCACAAGCTCATGGAGCTGGTCCTGCCCAAGTTCCGGCAGATCCGCTTCCTGGCCGAGAACGTGGAGAGCTACAAAGAGTTCCAGGAAGCCCTGGAGATGGGGTACACCTTCGTCCAGGGTCCTTTCTACAGCCAGCCCCAGCACTCCGAAGGCCAGGAGAGCGGGGACAAGATGAACTACATCCAGGTCCTCTTCGAGGTGAACCAGCCCCAGATCAGCCTGGAGAAGCTGGGCTCGGTGGTGAGCCGAGACGACTCCCTCTCGGAGAAGCTCCTGACCTACGTCAATTCGGCCTACTTCGGCCTGCGCCACAAGGTCAGCTCCGTCCGCCACGCCCTGGCCATCCTGGGCGAGCGGGAGGTGCGCAACTGGGCTTCCCTGGTGGCCCTGCAGAGCGTGGGCCAGGACAAGCCGCCGGAGCTGGCCATGCAGTGCGCGGTGCGGGCCAAGTTCTGCGAGCAGCTGGCCACCCCCCTGGGCCTGGAGAGCCGCAGCCCGGAGTTCTACCTGCTGGGGCTCTTCTCTGACGTGGACGCCTTCCTGGACCGCCCCCGGGACGAGATCCTGGAGGAAGTGCCCATCCCAGAGGATGTCAAGAAGGCCCTTTCCGGCCAGGAGGCGGGCAAGCTGGGGCAGGTCTACCAGCTGGTCACGGCCTACGAGACCGGGGACTGGGACCGGGTCTCGGAGCTGAGCCACCAGCTGCGCCTGTCGGAGAGCACGGTCTTCGACCTCTACCGGAAGGCGCTGACCTGGGCTGACAACATCTTCCACATGCAGGGGTAGGCCTACACCGCCCCGGCGAGCCCACCATCCCCTGACGGCCGCCGGTCAGCCACCCATCAGCCAGAAAAAATCTCTTCCCCCACGTTGGTCTTCCGTGGCCTTGGGCTCCGGAGGCCCTCCCAGGACCGTCCATGCTCCCGGGTTCGCTTGGCGGACCGTGGTCCCGTCTGTCCACATCCCGTGCCCACACCATCGTGACACGTTGACCCTACACCCAACCCCTACGCCCTATCCCAAAGG
>WGCB01000303.1 GCA_015494005.1 Caldilineaceae bacterium | reverse complement strand
GCGGATACCCACCATGGTGCTGACCAGGGTGGGGAAGAAGACGATGAGCCCGGTGACCAGGACCTTGCTCAGCAGGCCATTCCCGAACCAGATGACCAGCAGGGGGGCGATGGCCACCACGGGCACGGTCTGGCTGGCCACGATGTACGGGGAGAGGAGCCGGTCCAGGAGGCGGCTCTTGCCCAGGACGTAGCCCAGGACGAAGGCCACGCTCAGCCCCAGGAGCAGCCCCAGGCCGATCTCCAGCAGGGTCACCTGGGCGTGGCGGAGCAGGGTGCCGTCCGCCAGCATGAGGAGCCCTTTCCGGGCCACCAGCCTGGGCCCAGGCAGGATGAAGGGCGGGTATTCCTGCCAGCGGACGAGACCTTCCCAGGCCAGCAGGGCGCCGGTCAGGACGAAGGGCATGAGCAGCCACTCCAGCCGCTCCTGGAGCCAGCTGCGTAGCGTTCCAGGCCGAGCAGACGGCCCCCGGGGCGTTTCCAGCTGGATCCATTTGGTTGGGATGGTTCGTTCGTCGTTCATGGCGGGTGGATAGTGGTCGATTGGTTGACTCGTTGATTGGGTCCTTGGAGTGCTGCGATCCGAGCGCAGCTCGTTGAGCTTGTTGACCTCAGATCTTCGTTCTGCCGGTCTGGCGCTTCCGTCTTTCGTGTCTTTCGTGCTTCGTCCTTCGTTTTTTCGTCCCTAAACAGCAACGCCCGGAAGCCGTGGCCTCCGGGCGCGATGGGTTCACAAGCAGGCGGGCCCGTCCTCAGCCGCGTGGATCCACCGCCTTGCCCGTTCCCTGCGCGAAAAGCCCCGAAGCATCTGTAAACATGCCTCGGGGCTCCTGGGCCATGCGCTGATCAGCCACGGGCTGACCAGGACAAACGGAACGAGCACAGGTGCCGGCCGATCCTGGGCGCCTGCGCTTTCCTGTGACCTTCTCCCATCCGGACTATACCGTCGGCGTCGGACTTGCCATGCTGGCTCACCGAACTCCTGCTAGCATCCTGCTGGATGCCGGCTCGCGGGCTTACCGTCCTGTTTCGGGCCGATGTTCTGGCCCGGACGGATCACCGCCGGTCGGGAATTGAGCGTGCGCTCTCACCCTGCCCCGAAGGTTGCACTCGCTATGCGGTTGTGGGATCAGTATAGCAGAGGGCCGCGAGGGGAATCAAGTGAGCGGGGCTACCGAACGCGAAAAGACCTGCCCGCGGGACCGCGCGGACAGGTCTGGGAGATCTTCGCCTGCAGGTCCTCGCCTGCGAGGAAACGCTAGCCGGCCTCCTCCCCGCCCGGCACGGCGGGAGCGGCCGCGGGCGCTTCCCGCGAGGGCTCGGGGGCGCTCTCTGAGCCCTCTCCGGCCTGTTCCTCGGCCTGCTCCGACCCTGCCTCCCCTTCCTTGACGCTCCGCAGATGGGGGAAGAGGATCACCTCCCGGATGTTGTCCCGGTCGGTGAAGAGCATGGCCAGGCGGTCGATGCCCATGCCGAAGCCGCCGGTGGGGGGCATGCCGTAGCTCAGGGCCTCGATGAAGTCCGTGTCCACGGGATGGGCCTCCTCGTCCCCGTGCGCGGCCCGGTAGCTCTCGTCCAGGAAGCGGTGGAGCTGGTCGATGGGATCGTTGAGCTCGGAGAAGGCGTTGCAGACCTCCATGCCGCCCATGAAGCCCTCGAAACGCTCCACCAGCCGGGGGTTCTCTGGGTTGGCCTTGGCCAGGGGACTCACGTCTCGGGGGTAGTCGATGAGGAAGGTGGGCTGGATCAGGTTGGGCTCCACGAACTTGGAGAGCAGGTGGTCCACCAGCTTGCCCCAGGGCTGGCTCGGGTCCACCTCCATGCCCAGGCGCTGCATCTCCTCGGCCAGGGCCTCCGCCTCCGGGAAGGCCTCGTAGTCGATGCCCGTGGCCTCCAGGATGGCCTCCCGCAGGGGGATGCGCTTCCAGGGCGGGGTCAGGTCGATCGCGTGGCCCTGCCAGTGGAGGGTGGTGCTGCCCAGGACCTCCTGAGCCACGTAGGCCAGCATCTCCTCGGTGCGGCGCATGACATCATTGTAGTCCGCGTAGGCCTCGTAGAACTCCAGCTGGGTGAACTCCGGGTTGTGCTTGAAGCTGACCCCCTCGTTGCGGAAATCCCGGCCGATCTCGTAGACCCGGTCGTAGCCGCCCACGATGAGCCGCTTCAGGTAGAGCTCGAAGCTGATGCGCAGGTAGAGGCGCTGGTGCAGCTGGTTGTGGTAGGTGACGAAAGGCCGGGCCGCCGCACCGCCGTAG
>WGCB01000302.1 GCA_015494005.1 Caldilineaceae bacterium | reverse complement strand
GCATAGAAGATAACGGCAGGCTAACCCTGCGTGCAGCAGACACGGCTTCGCCGTGGGGCTGGTCGGACAAAGTTGAATTGGCAGCAAAGGCGTTGGACGGCGCCGCCGTGCCGCTGACACAATTGTTGAGTCCGAGCGCGCAGCGGTCGGACTCAACGGCGCTGCGAACTGCGTCCGCTGGCTGAGCCTGGCTACGCTGCGCTTGCGGCGGCCCAACCAGCGGATAGAGCCGTCCCCAGTGCCTCTTGCACCGTCTGCACAAATGCTTTCTTCTTTGCCTCGTTCGTGCCACACTCCATTGGGACCTCCTGGGTGGTAGATTGGGTTTGGATACCTTCTTATTCTACACATCTTCGGAGGTCCTTCTCTTTCCACTTCACAGACAACTTTTATTTGCACCCAGAAGCGCCCTCTCCTTTGCACAGCTCCGGCTTTCCGGTACAATGGAGCAAGCAGACAAGGTGACGGTCAAGCAGAGGACTGGATGGGGGGCACGATCTGCAGGCCGAGGCGAAATGCCCGGTTCCCAATCTTCGATCTTCAATCTTCAATCTTTGATCTTCGATCTTCAACCCTCCCGTTCCCAAGCAACGAATCAACCAATCCTCCAATCATCGGATCACCCAACTTCCCACCCCAAGGAGTCGCCCATGTCCGAGGAAAAGATCCGTGTACTGGTGGCCAAGCCCGGCCTGGATGGCCATGACCGGGGCGCCAAGGTGGTGGCTCGCGCCCTGCGGGACGCCGGCTTCGAGGTGGTCTACACCGGCATCCGCCAGACGCCGGAGATGATCGCCGAGGCCGCGCTCCAGGAGGACGTGGACGTGGTGGGGCTGAGCATCCTCAGCGGCGCCCACATGACCCTCTGCCCCAAGGTGGTCCAGCTCCTGCGGGAGCAGGGCCAGGAGGACGTGGTGGTGCTGGTGGGGGGCATCATCCCAGACGAGGACGTGGAGAAGCTGCGGGCCGCCGGGATCCAGGGCGTCTTTGGGCCGGGCACCTCCACCCAGGAGATCGTGGAGTTCATCCGCCAGGCCGTCCGAGAGCGGGGCCAGGGCTAGAATGGCCGCCATGACCGGAGGAACCAGGGGGCCTGGCCGGGGACGGCACAGCGTGGAGGAGCTGGCCCAGGGCGTGTTGGAGGGCAAGCGCCTCCTCCTGGCCCGGACCATCAGCCAGGTGGAGAACGAGACGCCCCAGGCCCAGGAGCTGCTCCGCACCCTCTTCCCCCACACCGGCCAGGCCCACATCGTGGGCATCACCGGCGCGCCAGGCACCGGGAAATCCACCCTGGTCAGCGCCCTCACCCGCCGCTACCGGGAGACCGGCCTGCGAGTGGCCGTGGTGGCCGTGGACCCCACCAGCCCCTTCACCGGCGGCGCCCTCCTGGGGGACCGGGTGCGCATGGTCCGCCACAGCGGGGACCAGGGGGTCTTCATCCGCAGCATGGCCACCCGGGGCACCCTGGGCGGCCTGGCCAAGACCACCAGCGACGTGATCACTGTCCTGGATGCGGCCGGCTTCCAGCGCATCCTGGTGGAGACGGTGGGGGTGGGCCAGGCGGAGGTGGACATCGCCAGCACGGCCCACACCACGGTGGTGGTGGAGGCCCCGGGCCTGGGGGACGAGGTCCAGGCCATCAAGGCGGGCATCCTGGAGATCGCCGACATCTTCGTGGTCAACAAGGCGGACCGTCCCGGCGCGGCCCGCACGGTGACGGCCCTGGAGATGATGCTCCAGCTGGGGCGCGGCGCTCCCCGGACGGTGCTGCACCACGGTCAGCTCATGCGGGTGGAGCGGCCGGACGGCCAGGGCGAACAGGGGCAAGGAAAACCGGGCGAGGACAATCAGGGCGAGGAAAAAGCGGGGCAAAAATCGCCGGGCTGGGAAGTGAAGGTGCTCAAGAGCATCGCCACCACCGGCAGCGGCGTGGAGGATCTGCAGGCGGAGATCGAACGACACCGGGCCTGGCTCCTGGCCTCCGGAGAGATGGAAGCCCGGGAGCAGGCCCGAGTGGCGCGCATGTTGGAGGGCATCCTCCAGGCCGAGCTGAAGCGGCGCATGTTGGCCGCCCTGCCCCAGGAGACCATGGCCCGGCTCATCCAGGCCGTGAGCCATCGCCGCCTGGATCCCTACAGCGCGGCCCAGGAGATGCTGCAGCAGCTGGTCAACGGGCAGAGGATGGCAGACAAGGAGACCAGGAACGGATGATAGGAGTGAAAAGGTGAAAGGGTGACCGGATGATCGGTTTCCGGCATCCCTTCCTCGACCCAATTCACTAAACTCAAGTCGAATTGGAACCAGCAGTTTTGGAGGCGCTAGGCGGGTCTGTGACCCGCCGGATGGCGCATCCGGCGAGAGCCGGGAAAACTTCCGCTTTCAAATTGACCGCAGTTCAGTATCGCGTCAGGGCCCCGATCTTCCCTGCCTTCTCCAGCTCCGGATGCTCCTTGAGCACGGTCACGTCGATGCCCTGGAGCAGGGCCCGGCGCAGCACGCTGTCCACGGCATCGGGCAGCTCCTCCAGCTCGTCCAGGCTGCCGCTTTCCTCCGCTTCCGCCGGGTCCAGGACCACGTAGCCGCTCCCCTTCAAACGATAGGCAGGCTGGGAATAGCCAGCCAGCACCACCACGTGCTGGGCTCGGCCGCTCTGGACCGCGTTCAGGGTCTCCGCCAGTCCCAGGACCGCGTTCTGCCCCTTGTGGGCCGCGGTGATGACCTGGTCGGCCACGACCTTGCCCTCCTCCTCCGCCACCTGGCGGGCCAGCTCCGTGGCCTTCTCCTGGATCTCCGCCGGGCTGGCGTTGGCATCCGCGGCGATCTCGCCGATGACCATGGAACGCAGCCGATGGCTCAGCATCTCCCGGAAGCGGGCCACGTTCTGCTCCGTCCCCGCCAGGATCAGCCGCCGGGTGTTGGTCTGCCGGTAGAACTCCTCGGCCAGCTCCGCCGCGTCCTGCAGGTTCTGCCGGGCGGTCTCCGCCTCGTGGCGCTGGTAGCGCTGGGCCGCCCAGCCCCCTGCCTTGTGGGTGCGCACCTCCTCGCCCAGATGGCCCTCCACCGCCTCCAGATACCCCATGTGGAAGACGTAAAGCCGGGCGCCCATCTGGTCTACGTGGATCACGCCCAGGCGTTTGTAGGTGTCCAGCAGCCCGGCCAGCTGGTGGACGTAGGGGCGATGGCTGACGAAGACCTGGTCCTCCACCGGGACGGGCAGGTTCTGGGCCCACCAGAAATCCTCGCCCGCGCAGCTGAACAGGATGATCCCCCGGCCCTGCCAGTTGTAGCCCATCTCCACGTAGTTCTGCACCTTCTGGATATCCCGGGGATCCGCGCCCTCTGCCTGGCTGAGCAGGTTGCGCAGGGCCAGCTTGTACTTCTCTGGGCTGCGCCGGTGGGGATCCACGTTGAGGTACACACTGAGGACCGGGTGCTCTCGGCTTTCAAACTCCACAGCCTGCCGGACGTCCAGTTCGGTCAGCATAGAGCCTCCTTGTGGCGTATGTTTTTTGGAGAAACGACAAGGATTCAACGGCGTGGGAGTGTGCCTGTGAGGCCGCCTGGGTGGGGTCAAATGCCAGGAGGCCATGTCTGATCAAACAGTAACATTTTCCGGTCGGATTGTCAACTTGCCTTCAAAAATACTTGACATAAGTTGTGTGCTGCGGGCCCCTCGTTCCTCCGGCGGGACCTGCAGGAACTGGGACGTTCGGCGGGCCCGCACCGGCATGGAAGGCAGACCCAGAGCCGCTGAGGGCATGTCATTTTTGCCTGTTGCATTTCCCCGGGAGCTGTAATATACTTCGTGATATATCACGTCGTGCATCAACTCCCCCCGACGCCCTCCCCGGAGACCATGCGGTGAAGCCGTCCCTCTCCCACCAGGCCTACGAGATGATCAAACGCGAGATCCTGACCTGCGTCCTGGAGCCCGGGCAGCAGATCGCCCAGTCCCAGCTGGCGGAACGCTACCAGATCGGCACCACCCCGGCCCGGGAAGCCCTGCAGCGCCTGGTCCAGGAGGGGTTCGTCCAGGCCATCCCTCGCTTCGGCTACACCGTCAGCTACGTGACCCTCTCCGATGTGCGGGAGGTCTACGAGCTGCGGGCCATTCTGGAGCCGGCCGCGGCTCGGTTGGCTGCCCAGCGGGCCACGGACGCGCAGCTGGCGGAGGTGGCCCGCACCGCGGACTTCTACTACGCCTACCCGGACGGCTCCCACCGGCCCGAGGCCCACGTCCACAACGCCGACTTCCACCGCACCGTGGCCAGCGCCGGGAACAACCGCCGCCTGGCCGAGCAGATCTCCCGGGTCCTGGACGAGATGACCCGCATCTTCCACCTGGGGCTGGACCTGACCCCCTACGCCCAGGAGATGTACCAGGAGCACCTGGACCTGGTGGAGGCCCTGCACCAGCGCGATCCAGACCGGGCCGAGCAGGTCATGCGGGCGCAGATCCTCCAGTCCCAGGTGGAAGATGCGGGTCATCTCGTCCAGGACCCGGGAGATCTGCTCGGCCAGGCGGCGGTTGTTCCCGGCGCTGGCCACGGTGCGGTG
>WGCB01000301.1 GCA_015494005.1 Caldilineaceae bacterium | reverse complement strand
TCGAGCCAGAGGGCGCGGCCCTGGTGGACTACTCGGACCTGAGCTACACCGAGGCCTTCGATGCACTGGTAGAGAAGATGCGCAAGGAGTACGCCTTCACCGAGTACAAAGGCATCGACTGGGACGCCCTGCACGAGAAGTTCCGCCCCCGCTTCCAGAAGGCCGACGAGGAGAAGGACCCCCTGACCTACCTGCGGGCCCTGCGGGACTTCGCCTGGTCCATCCCGGATGGCCACATCAGCGGCCCCTTCATCCTGGAGGACTTCCGCAAGGCCACGGACGGCGGCCTGGGCATCGCCGTGCGGGAGCTGGACGACGGCCGGGTGATCGTCAACTTCCTCCTCCAGGGCAGCCCTGCAGAGGAGGCGGGCATCCAGCTCCGGGCGGAGATCCTGGCCATCGACGGCGTGCCCATCGACGAGGCCATCGCCAACACCCAGCCCTGGTCCGCCCCCTTCAGCAGCGAGCATGTGCGCCGCCTGCAGCAGCTCCGCTACGTCACCCGCTTCCCCCTGGGCAAGGAGGTGGAGGTCACCTTCCGCAACCCTGGCAGCGACGAGGAGCGCACCGCCACCCTGACCACCGTGCCGGAGCGGGACAGCTTCCGCTTCTCCTCTTTCAACGTGGGGCTGACCGGCTTCGAGCTGCCCATCGAGTACCGGATCCTGGAGGATTCGGGCTACGCCTACGTGAAGATCTACAGCTTCTCGGACAACAGCCTGCTCACAGTCCAGCTCTGGGAGCGGATGATGCGCACCCTCAACGATCGGGGCGTGCCCGGCCTCATCGTGGACATGCGCCAGAACGGCGGCGGCAAGGGCTTCCTGGCGGATCAGATGGCCGCCTACTTCTTCGACGAGCCACTGGTCCTGGGCAACACCGGCTACTACGACGAGGACCGGGGAGAGTTCTACTTCGACCCCCGCTTCGAGGACCGCTTCTACCTGCCCGCGGAGGAGCTCCGCTACCGGGGCGCGGTGACGGTGCTGGTGGGCCCCAACTGCAACAGCGCCTGCGAGTTTTTCACCTACGACACCACCCTCCAGGACCGGGCCACGGTGGTGGGATTCTACCCCACGGCCGGCCTGGGCGGCAGCGTGGACCTGGTGCTCATGCCCGAGGGCGAGTACTTCCAGTTCACCATCGGCCGGGGTGTGGACGCGGAGGGGAACATCCACATCGAGGGCAAGGGCGTGCCGCCGGACGTGAAGGTGCCCGTCACCGAGGAGACCCTCTTCAGCGACGGGGACCCGGTCCTGGAGGCCGCGGTGGAGTACCTGAACGGGGCCACCGCTGTGGAGATCGTGGAGGGTGGCGACATCGCCGTCGGCCAGGAGGTGACCGGCACCCTGGCCCTGGGCACCCGGGTCCAGTACATGCTGGAGGTCTCCGAGGGAGACGTGATCAGCATCTTCCTCACGGACCAGACCGGCGAGCTGGACACGGTGCTCAACCTCTACGACACCGAGGGCAACCTGCTGGTGAGCAACGACGACATCTCCTCCACGGACCTGAACTCCGCGCTGGAGGCCCTGGAGATCCCCTTCGACCTGGTCCTGGTCGTGGAGGTGGCCGCCGCGGGCGACTCGGGCGAGGGGAACTACACCCTCTCGGTGGAGGACGTTTCCCAAAACAGCGAGTAGCCCAACCGGATACACCCTGCATCCCCGGCCTGTGGAGGCGCACCTCGTCTCCCTGGGCCGGGGATGCCTTTTTCCACACCCCTCTCCCCACCCCTCACAGGAGGCGCAACGTGACCCACCTGCAGCGAGGACGAGCCATCGTCATCGGCGCCGGCGTGGCCGGTCTGCTGGCGGCCCACGTCCTGGCCCAGCACATGGACCAGGTGCTGGTGTTGGAGCGAGACCGGCTCCCAGACCAGCCCCAGCCTCGGGAGGGCATCCCCCAGGGCCGCCATGCCCACGTGCTTCTGATCCGGGGCTACCGCACCCTGCGCCGCTTCTTCCCCACCCTGGATCAAGACCTGGCCGCAGCCGGCGTGCCCGTCATCTGCTGGACCCAGGACGTGGCCGCGCTCCTGGCAGGCGGGTGGATGCCCCGCTTCCCCTCGGATCTCCTGGGGCCCAGCCCCAGCCGGGATCTGCTGGAGTGGCAGCTGCGGCGCTACGTGGCGGCCCAGCCTGGGGTGACCCTGCAGGACGGCCGTCGCGTGGTGGATCTGCACTTCGAGACGAAGGAGCGGGTGAGGGGTGTGGTGGCGGTGAGCGAGGATGGGCAGGAGGAGACCCTGCCCGCAGAGCTGGTGGTGGACGCCTCCGGGCGCAGCTCCCGGCTGCCCCAGTGGCTGGAGAAACAGGGCTACCCGGCCCCAGAAGAGACCCGGGTCAACGCCAGGCTGGGCTACGCCACCCGCTGGTACCGCATCCCGCCCGGCTGGCAGGCGGACTGGAAGGTGGTCCTGCTGGCGGCCCGCTTCCCGGACATCCCCCGGGGCGCGGTGATCCTGCCGGTGGAGGGGGAGCGCTGGGTAGTGACCCTGGCCGGCACCGGCGGGGACTACCCGCCCACGGACCCGGAGGGCTTCCTGGAATTCGCCCGCAGCCTGGCCGGGCCCCAGGTCTACCAGGCCATCGCGGACGCGGAGCCCCTCTCCCCGGTCTACGGCTACCGGCGCACGGAGAACCGCTGGCGTCACCTGGAGCGGCTGCCCAGCTGGCCTCGGGGTCTCCTGGCCCTGGGGGACACGGTGGGGGCCTTCAACCCGGTCTACGGCCAGGGCATGACCGTGGCCGCCCTGGCTGCGGAGGCCCTGGGCGATCTGCTGGAGCGGGACGCGCCCCACCTGGAGCGGACCTTCCAGAAGCGGCTGGCGGCCATCCTGAAGACGCCCTGGACCCTGGCCACCGGCGAGGACCTGCGCTGGGCCGGTGAGCTGAACCAGGCCCCCTCCCTGCCGGAGCGTTTTTTCTACTGGTACCTGGAACAGGTGGGGGCCCTCCTCTCCCAGGACGAGACCGTAGCCCGCACCTTCCTCAGCGTCACCCACCTGCTGGCCAGCCCGGCCGCCTTCTTCCATCCCCGCATCCTGGCCCGGGTCCTGGCCCACCGCCTGACCGCCCGCACCTAGCTCCCAGCTCCTACCCTCCCATGGGAACCACCAGATCGTAGGGGAAATGGGTGAGCTGGACCAGCTCCCCGGCCTCGTTGAAGGCCACCGCGTCCTCGATGCGCACGCCGAAGCCCCGCTCCGGGTAGTAGAGGCCCGGCTCCACAGTGATCACATGGCCGGGCTGGAGGCGGGTGGTGTTGCCCGGCACATGGCTCAGACGAGGCCCCTCGTGGATGTCCAGGCCGATGCCGTGGCCCAGGCTGTGGACGTAACCCTCCTGGGTGTCCGGATGGCTGCAGACCGTGGGGTGGCCCAGGGACTCGAAGTACTCACAGGTCATGAGCTGGAGTTCCCGGCAGGATTTGCCCACGGCCAGCTCCGCCATGGCCCGGTCGAAGATGGTCTTCACCTGCTCCCAGGCCTCCAGCACCGGGTCCGTGGCGTAGCCCAGGCTCCAGGTGCGGGTCATGTCGTGGAAGTAGCCGCTGGGCACCGTGGGGAAGATGTCGAAGACGATGCTCTGGCCCAGGCGCAGGGGCATGGCGTGGTCCCCGCTGTTGTGGGGCACCCCGGCATCCCGGCCCTGGGCAAAGATGTTCTCGTGGTCCTCGTGCAGGCCGTGAACCGCGTAGCGCTCCCGGATGAAGGCCTTCACGTGGCCGATGGTCAGGGGGCGGCCGTCCTCCCGGACCACCACCTCGTCCACCACCCGATGGCCCTGGATGAACTCCTGCACCTCCCCCACCACCTGGCAGGTGAGCTCCCCGGCCCGGATCAGCTCGGCCAGCTCCCGGTCGTCCTTGGTCTCCCGGGCCTTGGTGAAGAGGGTCTCCCCGAACTCCCCCACCAACTCCACCTGGGGCAGGCGCTCCTGCAGCCGGTTGAGCAGCACGTAGGCCTCCCCCGCGTCCACCAGGCCGTAGACCCCCACCCGACCGCTGAGCTCCATGCGCTGGAAGACCCGGGTCAGGTAGGCCACATGGGCGGCCAGCCGATCCCCCTTGTGCTGGGCCATCAGCTCGTAGAAGTTGAACTCCGCATCCCGATCTATCAGGGCCAGGCCCGTCTTGGCCGCCGTGTCCCGCTCCATGGAGCCGTGGATCAGGGTCAGGGGGCCGTCCCTGCGCTGGACCAGGAGCGCGCCCTCCAGGAAGGCGCCGCTGGTCAGGTAGCGCATCACCGCGCCGTGGGCGTCCCCCATGACCAGGAAGCCGTCCAGGTTGCGCTCCTCCATCAGGCGTGGAATGTCCTTTTTCATGTCGTCTCCTTTTCTCGTGGGAGCATGCGGGTTTCGTGGGGAAATTCAGGCGGCCTCGGGTTTTCGGGCCACGATGGCGTCGGTGGGGCGGGAGCTCTCCGGCCCCTCGGACTTCTGGTCCAGGATCTCCCAGCCCCAGGAGCGCACCAGCTGGGCCAGCTCCCCCGGCTCTAGGAGATGGGTCGGGTCCGTCTGGGGCCGCCAGCGGATCCAGTGGCGGTTGAAGGTCTCCATGACGAATAGACCGCCGGGGCGCAGGGCCTGGGCCAGGGCGGGGAGCAGGGTCCGGTCCAGGAAGAAGAAGTCGGTGATCAGGTGGAACTGGGCCGGGGGTGGCCGCCACACGTCCAGGTCCACCTGGAGGAGCTGGACCCGATGCTCTAGGGCATGGCGCTTGGCCAGGGAGCGGGCCATGTTCAGGGCCTCCTGGCTGATGTCCACCCCGGTGACCCGCCATCCCCGCTGGGCCAGCCAGAGAA
>WGCB01000300.1 GCA_015494005.1 Caldilineaceae bacterium | reverse complement strand
ATCCTGGACCTGCTGGCCGTGCCCACGGGGGTGGTGGCCCTGACCAAGATCGACCTCATCGACGACCCGGAGTGGCTGGAACTGGTGGAGCTGGATGTGCGGGAGCTTCTGGCCCCCACTCGCCTGGCCGACGCCCCCATCGTCCCGGTGAGCGCCTTCACCCGGGCCGGGCTGGACCAGCTCCAGGAGACCCTGGCCTCGGTCCTGACCCAACTGCCTCCCCGCCGCAACCGGGAACGCCCCCGCCTGCCCATCGACCGGGTCTTCAGCCTGAGCGGCTTCGGCACCATCGTCACCGGCACCCTGAGCGATGGCTCCTTCCAGGTGGGGGAGCCGGTGGAGATCTTGCCCGCTGGCCGCAGCGCTCGCATCCGAGGCCTGCAGAGCCACAAACAGCCCATCGAGACCGCCCTCCCAGGCAGCCGGGTGGCCATGAACCTGAGCGGCGTGGGCACGGACGAGATCCGCCGGGGCGATGTGGTCTGCAAGCCGGGCAGCCTGCGCACCACCCTCCTGGTGGATGTCTCCTTCCGCCTCCTGCCCGACGCGCCCAAACCCCTGGTCCACAACCAGCGGGTGGACTTCTTCAGCGGCGCCGCGGAGATCCCGGCCCGGGTGCGGCTCCTGGGCACGGAGGCCCTGCAGCCCGGGGAGACGGGGTGGCTGCAGCTGCGCCTGGAGCGGCCCACGGTGGTGGCCGCTGGGGACCGCTACATCCTGCGCCAGCCCTCCCCCAGCCACACCCTGGGCGGCGGCGTCCTCCTGGATCCCCACCCGCGCCGCCGCTACCGGCGCTTCGATCCGGCGGTGATCCAGCGCCTGGAGACCCTGGCCAAGGGGGCCCCGGACGAGATCCTCCTCCAGACCCTGGAGCGGATGCCCCTCCTCACCCAGGCGGAGCTCATCGGCCAGAGCGGGCTGGGGGTGGATCCGGCCCAGGAAGCCCTGGCCGAGCTGCTGGACTCCGGCGCGGTCATCGGCCTGGGCCAGGGGGAAGCGGCTCTGATCACCGCCACCACCTGGCAGGCCCTGCGGGAGCAGGTCCAGGCCCTGCTGGCCGACTTCCACCGGCAGAACCCCCTGCGCCAGGGCATGCCCCGGGGCGAGCTGCGCAGCCGCCTGAGCGTGACCGGTGCCCGGCGGCAGCGGCGGGAGATCAGCGTGCGCCTCTTCAACGACCTGCTGGAGCGCCTGGCCCAGGAGGGCCTCGTCCAGCGCAACGACCGGGTGGTCTGGCTGGCCGAGCACCGGGTGGTCCTGAGCCCGGAGCAGCAGGCCCGGGTGGACCGGCTGCTGGCCGCCTTCGCCGCCGCTCCCTTCTCCCCGCCCAACGCGGGGGAGGTCCTGGCCCTCCTGGGCGGGGACGAGCTGCTCCTGGAGTTCCTGCTGGAGCAGGGGAAGCTGCTGCGCCTGGGTGGGAACGTCTACTTCCGGCCCGAGGACTTCCAGCGCATGAGCCAGGCCATCCAGGCCCACATCCAGGAGCAGGGCTCCATCACCCTGGCCCAGGCCCGGGACCTCTTCCAGACCAGCCGCAAGTACATCCAGGCCGTCCTGGAGGAGCTGGACTCCCGGCGCGTCACCCGCCGCCAGGGGGACATCCGGGTGCTCCGCTAGGCGGACAGGCCGCCGTCAACCCTTGCTGTGCCCCCGCTTTTCACGCCCCCAATTTCCAGGAAAGGAACGTCCCATGCGCTATCGCCGGTTGGGCCGCACCGGGCTGAAGGTCTCTGCCCTCTGTCTGGGCTCCATGCAGTTCGGCTGGACCGTGGACGAGGCCGGCGCCTTCGAAATCATGGACGCCTTCGTGGCGGCCGGAGGCAACTTCATCGACACCGCGGACATCTACAGCTTCTGGGTGGAGGGCAATCCTGGGGGCGTGAGCGAGAGCATCATCGGCCGCTGGCTGGCGCAGCGAGGCAGGCGTCGGGAGGTGGTCATCGCCACCAAGGTGCGGGGGCGCATGTGGCCGGGGCCCAACGGCGAGGGCCTGAGCCGGGCCCACATCATCCAGGCCTGCGAGGACAGCCTGCGCCGCCTCCAGACCGACTACATCGACCTCTACCAGGCCCACTGGTACGACGAGGAAACCCCCATGGACGAGACCATGGAGGCTTTCGACCGCCTGCGCCAGCAGGGCAAGGTGCGCTACCTGGGTTGCAGCAACTACCCGGCCTGGCGTCTGATGGAGGCCCTGTGGACCAGCGACCGGCTGGGCCTGGCCCGCTACGACAGCCTCCAGCCCCACTACAACCTGGTCCACCGGGCGGAGTTCGAGCGGGAGCTCCAGGATGTGGCTCGGGTCTACGGGCTGGGGGTGATCCCTTACAGCCCCTTGGCTGGCGGTTTCCTCACGGGCAAGTACCGGCAGGGGGAGCAGACGGCGAGTGTGCGGGCGGAAGGGGTGAAGCGGCGCTATGTCAGCGAGAAAAGCTGGCGGATCCTGGACGTGGTGCGGGAGGTGGCCGAGGAGCTGGGGGTGTCCCCGGCAGCGGTCTCGCTGGCCTGGCTCCTGGCCCAGCCCGCGGTGACCGCGCCCATCGTGGGCGCGAACTCGGTGGACCAGCTCCGAGCCAACTTGGCGGCGCTGGACGTAGTCCTCTCGTCGGAGCAGCTGAGTCGCCTGGATCAGGTGTCCGCCTGGCAGGAGGGGTGAGCTCGAACGGGTGAAGCCTGGGGAAAGCTAGGCGGCTGCTGGCGTCTGGGTCTTGGGGTTGTTCCCGTTGCGGTGCTTGGGGGGGCGCCCAGGACGGGGCCGATCCCGGAGCAGCTCAGGGATCTCGTAGCGGCCCCGGCGGTCCAGGAAGATGCGCCGCCAGTTGAGGATGGTCTGCTCGCTGCAGTCCAGGCGCTTCTGGGTCTCGGCGATGGTCAGGCCATCCGCGGCCCAGAGGATGATGCGAGCCCGGTCGGCGACCCGGCGTTCCGTGGTGCCGGCGCGGATCAGGGCTTCCAGCTGGGAGCGCTCATGGGGGGCGAGTTCGATGACGTAGCGGTAAGGTTTGCGCGCCATAATGCACGTACTCCAACTATGAAGCCGGGTGAAACACGGTTGCTCTCTGCGCCGCTCCTTGCCTTCCGTTTCGGTTCACCGGTCGCTGCAGGCCACGATCAAAGCGAAGCCCAGGACGGCCCGGTAGGCAGGCGCCCACGGCCGTTCTGGCCTATCCAGCGGGCGTATCAACAGGGTTGCACGACACGAGGTGGCACGGCTGAGGGTGTCGATTGGACAGACGTCTATTGGACAGACAACGTGGAGCGAGCACAGGTTCTCTTGGCTGCCATTTTAGCACGACTTCTCTCTGCATAATGTTACAGCTTGATGACAAGTTGGTTCCGGCCACCCAGGATCACAGAGCCCAGTTCGGCTGTTTTTCTAGTTTGACAAGCGCTTCGCCCGTGTGCTATCCTGTGGGCCAAATTGAGCAGTAGCCGGGTTCCCTTCCCCTGCCGGTCCGCTCACGCACCAATCTTCTGGACACTCCAAGCCGATTCCCTGGACTGATTCCCATGGATCCCCGTCGCAACCGACGCCTTTTCGATGACATGTTGGACGAAATGCTCGACGAGGAGAGCTCGTCGACCGTGATCCTCTTGAACGCGCCCACCGCGGATGATATCGTGCTGAGTATTGACCTGCGCCATGAGTGGCGCGGGTTTTCTTTTGGCAGCTTTTGGTTCGGCTATTACTTTACCCCCTTTGCTCCACGCGAGGAGGTGTTCCAGCCTGTGTGACCTCACAGTCCCAAGGAACCCAACGAGAGCGTGGAGCAGAAATCCCGCTCTCGTTTTTTTATTTTGCCCATGTTGTTTTGCCCAAGCGGCACAGCCACTCCAGAGGAACGAGGAGACGCCATGCTCTGTCGAGGTGTACGCGGCGCCACCACCGTGGACGAGGACACGCCCGAGGCCATCCTGAAGGCTACCCGGGAGCTGCTGGCCCTGATCATCCGTCTGAACGGCATCCGCCCGGAAGAGGTGGCCAGCGCTTTCTTCACCACCACCCAGGACGTGGTCTCCCAGTACCCGGCCCTGGCCGCCCGCCAGCTGGGCTGGCTGGATGTGCCGCTCCTCTGCGGCCACGAGATGGCCGTCCCCGACGGGCTGCCCCGCTGCATCCGGGTGCTCATCCACTGGAACACGGACAAGCCCCAGTCGGCCATCCACCACGTCTACCTGCGGGAGGCCCGCAGCCTGCGGCCGGACAAGGCCCTGGCCCAGGAGGTGGACCTGACCGAACTCCAGACCTGGATCGACGAGCAGCTGGCCGCCTGGAACCAGGATTGACCGATTCCCTGGGGGACTGGCGGAGGAAGCAGCCCCGTGGAACCCGAACCCGAGTCCGAGGAATCGTCTCGGCAACGAACCAGGAGAGGAAGGATCGCCATGACAACCGTCGTCGCATTTCAAGGAGAACACGGCGCCTATTCCGAGGAGGCCATCCGGCAGCACTTCGGGCCGGAGGTGGAGACCCTGCCCTGCAAGGCCTTCGAGTACATCTTCGCCGCGGTGGAGCAGGGAAAGGCCGATTTCGGCGTGCTGCCGGTGGAGAATTCCGTGGCCGGGAGCATCAACAAGGCCTACGACCTGCTCCTGGAGCATGACCTGCGGGTCCACGGGGAGGTGCTGCTGCGGGTGCGGCACAACCTGTTGGCCCTGCCCGACGACGCCACACCCATCACCCAGGTGCGCAGCCATCCCCAGGCCCTGGCCCAGTGCGAGCGCTTCCTCAACCGCTACAACTACCAGGCCATCCCCTGGTACGACACCGCGGGGAGCGCCAAGGAGCTGGCCGAGCACCCCGAGCCGGGCGTGGCGGTCATCGCCAGCAGGCTGGCCGCAGAGTACTACGGGCTGAAGATCCTGCACCAGGACATCGAGGACCTCCACTTCAACTTCACCCGTTTCTTCATCATCGGCCACGGGGAGCCGCCCCGGAGCGAGCCGTCCAAGACATCCCTGGTCTTTGCCGTGCCCCACACGCCCGGCGCCCTCTATGCCTGCCTGGGCGAGTTCGCGGAGCGCTCGGTGAACCTGGTCAAGCTGGAGAGCCGGCCCCGGCGCAACCACAACCTGAACCGCCCCTGGCAGTACGTCTTCTACCTGGATTTCGAGGGGCACTGGCAGGATCCCTCCTGCAGCCAGGCCCTGCTGGGGCTCCTGAACC
>WGCB01000299.1 GCA_015494005.1 Caldilineaceae bacterium | reverse complement strand
GGGGAATGGGTGAGCTGCGTCTTGACTTCAGTTTAGAGCACCTGGCCGTCCAGGAAGGCGAGGATGGCTGGGACCAGGTCGTCCAGGCCGTGGATGCGGGGGGCTAGCTCCCGCCGGCCCGCGCCCAGGAGCAGGGTCAGGGCCGGGTTCTCCGTGTGTTTGCCGTGGCTGCACTCCTCCACGTTGCCGTGATCGCTGCCCACCAGGATCAGGGTCTCGGCCAGGTCCGCGGCCTCCAGCAGCCCCTCCAGGAAGCCGTCGAAGCGCTCCAGATCCGCCACCGCGCCGGCCAGGTCCTGGCGATGGCCCAGGATGTCCGTGAGCCAGTGCTCGAAGAAGACGAAGGCGTGCTCCTGGGCCAGGCGCCAGAGCTGACGGCCCGCCTCCTGGGGCGTGTAGACGGGGGCGTCCGGGTAGCCCAGCTCCTCCCGCCAGCCCTCCCCGGTGAAGTCCGCGCTCAGGGCGCGACCCGCTCGCAGCGTGTCCGCGTCCGCCAGGAGCTGCCCACCCTGGACCGCGGCGTAGGGCACCGCGCTGAGCAGCCGCTTGCCCCGCTCCACCGCGTCGAAGTAGCGCTGGGGATAGGCGTTGCAGAAGTAGGCCTGGCCGGGCGCCTCCCGGTTGAGCCGGGCGAAGATGCCCCCCTCGTCCAGGATGGCCCGCACCCGCCGATCCGGCCAGGGACCGTAGTGGCGGCCCAGGCAGGCCGGCGCGTTGATGCCCGTGAGGATGGCCGCCTGGCCCGTGGCGCTCTGGGGACGACCGGCCACGCCCATCTGAGCATCCACGGGGACGAGCTCGGCCTGGGCCGTGCTCAGGCGGCCCACTCGGGTTGTGGGGCGCTGGCCTTCCAGGAGCCGGGTGAGGGTGGGCAGGTTCCCCGCGGCCAGGGGGTTGACCGTGGAGTCGTCCGGGCCCAGCCCCACGCCGTCCAGGAAGAGGAAGATCACCCGTCGCAAGACGTCCCCTCCACCAGCGCCACCAGCCGTTCCTCCAGCAGATCCAGGCCTGTGTCCGCCTCCCGGTAGCGGAGGCCCAGCTGCTCCGCGCCGGCCCGGGCTCGCTCGCTCTCATCCTGCTCCGGGCTCTGACGCAGGTAGAGCAGCTCCTTGTAGTTGCCGAAGTAGGCCTCCCGCAGCTCTGGGAAGCGATCCAGCCCCAGCCCCTTGATCACCAGCCCCTGGAAGTGTCGGGCCAGGAAATCGGTCAGGAAGAAGGTACCCGGCTCCCGCTCGGCCTGCTCCTGGTAGATGGGGCCGCCGTAGAACTCGTAGCAGTGGGGGCCGGGGATGCGCACCACGTGGGGATAGCGCTCCAGGAGGCGATCCAGGGCCCCGCCGGTGCCGCAGTCCCCGTAGCCCACCAGGATGCGGTCGTAGCGGCTGGCCCAGGCGTCCAGCTTGGCCTCCACCGCGGGGGCGATGCGCTCCGGTCGATTGTGGAGCTGGGCGGGGATGGCGGTCAGCTCGTAGTCCCAGCCCCGGCGGTTGGCGATGGCCACCAGCTCCCGCACGATGGCCCCGCAGGCGATGATGCCGATCTTCATTGGCTGGACCGTTGGCGGCGGGCCGCTCGGCGGGCGGCGCGACGGGCGGCCCGGCTGGCGTCGTCCTCGATGGCCTGCTCTCCGGCCTCCCCAGCCGAAGGCGGCCCCTGGACGGGCTGGTCCTTGGCTGCCTCCAGGGCCTGCACCATGCGCTGGATGTGGGCCGGAGTGCTGCCACAGCAGGCGCCGATGACGTTCACCCCCAGGTTGCGCATGCGCAGCGCGTAGCCGGCCATGACATCCGGTGTGCCGTCGTAGTGGATCTGCCCTTGCACGTACTGGGGCATGCCGGCGTTGCTCTGAGCCACCAGGAAGACGCCCTCCGGGCGATGCTGGGCCATCTGGATCATCACTGCCTCGATCTCTGCCGGGCCGTTGCCGCAGTTGGCGCCGATCACCCGCACGCCCCAGCTGGCCAGGGTCTCCACCGCCTGCTTCGGGCTGACCCCCATCATGGTGTGGTAGTTGGTGTCGAAGGTCATGGTGGCCACGATGGGCAGGTCCGTCACCTGCTGGGCGCCCTTGACCGCGGCCTCCATCTCCCGCAGGTCGCTCATGGTCTCGATGATGAGGAAGTCCACGCCTCCCTCGGCCAGGGCCGCAGCCTGCTCCGCGAACATGGCCTGGGCCTCCTCCATGGTCAGGCTGCCCAGGGGCTGGATCAGCTCGCCCGAGGGGCCCATGCTCCCGGCCACCAGGACGCCGGCAGGCTCCGCCACCTCCTTGGCCAGACGGGCTCCAGCCACGTTCAGCTCCCGGACCCGGTCCTGGAGGTTGTGGAGCTTGAGCCGGGCCGAGGTGCCGCCGAAAGTGTTGGTCTCGATGATGTTGGAGCCGGCGTCCACGTAGGCCTGGTAGATGGCCCGCACCTTCTCCGGGTGCTCCACGTTCCAGAGCTCCGGCGCGCCGCCGTCCGTGAGCCCAGCCTGCTGGAGCATGGTGCCCATGGCCCCATCCCCCACCAGCAGACGACCTTCCTCCAACCATTTCAACAGCTTGTGTTCTGACATGCGCGCTCTCCGAATCCTTTGACAGGGTGGAGGGGTTGGGAGCAGGTGACTCCGCCCCTGGCCTCCTCTCGTATCCTTCCTTCGCTATTCGATCTCTCGGAGCAGGGCCCGCAGCTTTTCTCGGGGGAAGGCGGCCTCCAGCTCCTGAGCCACGGCCTGGGCCACCTCCTCCGAGGATCCCTCCCGCTCCTCCCAGGGACCCCGCCGCCACTCCTCCAGGTACTCGTCCGTGCCGATGAGGCCGGCCCGCATGGCGGCCTCGTCGATGGCGTTCTGGAAGCGCTGGGGCAGCTGGATCTTGGCTCGCTTTCGCCCTTCCCGGGCCGTGACCATGGCGGGGATGTTCCGCCAGTAGGTGATCTG
>WGCB01000298.1 GCA_015494005.1 Caldilineaceae bacterium | reverse complement strand
CTCGTGGTAGTGCGTGGTAGTGCGGGTTCGTCGTAGTGCGGATGGGGTGCGGGTCACAGCACGCAATAGCGGGGGCGGACCGTGCGGCGGCGTCTCCGGCGGGCGATGCCCCGGGGCAGGCGGCGGCGGAACCGGCGTCGACGGAGTCGGCCAGCTCGGCGGCTGCCCAGGGTGCGGGCCAGGTTGCCCCCCAGGACCGCGGCGGTGCTCACCGGGGTGATGGGGCGTCCGCGCCGGGCCATGCCCCGCAGATCCATGGCCGTGCGGGCCACCGTGCGGGGGATGTTGCGGATGAGCCGCCGGGTGCTGGGGCGACGCAGGAAACGCCCAGCCATGCGCACGCCCCGGCCGATGAGCGGGGCCACCTTGGGGATGATGGAGGTGGCTGCCTTGAACAGCCCGCCCAGGAAGAGATCCGCCTCGTACTCATACTCGTCCTCGAACTCGTATTCGTCCTCGGCCTCGCCCAGGAAGGAGGAGATGAGGGGGCCGGCCAGGCTGGCCAGCGCGCCCAGGAACTCATCGGCCTCCGCCTCGCTCTCGGCCTCCGCGGCCATCTCGGCCAGGGCCTCCATCTCGGCCAGGAGCTCCAGGTCCCCGCCCGCGGCCTCGAATTCCGCCTCAAACTCGGCTTCGTCTTCGAACTCCGCCTCGTATTCGGCTTCCCGGACAGCCCGCTTGGCCACCTTCAAGGCGACTCGGGCTCCTTTGGGACCGGCGATGGCCCGGCCCGCCACCTTGGCCGCCTGGCAGGCCACGCGCTTCCGGTGCTTGCCTTTGGGGCGGGTCACCAGCAGATCCGTCTCCAGCTCCTCGTCCATGAATCCATCCAGTTCCAGCAGTTCATATTCAGCCAGTGCCATGGGAAATCCCTCCTTGGTTGGTTACGGTGTCCTCTCGCAGGTGCAGAGCCCTAGGCCCGCAGCATCCGGCGGCGCATGCGGGGGCGCCGGGGCAGGATCCGTCGGCGGGCCGCGCGTCGGCGTCGGCTGGCCACCCGGCTGGGTTTGGCCGCCTTGGCCAGGGTGCGGGGGTTCTTCAGCGTCTTGGCTGTGGCCTTGGCCATGATGGCCGCCACCTTCTTGCGGGTGATGGGCTTGCCGCTCTTGGCCTGACGCTTGACGGCCGTGGCCGTCTTCACCACGATTTTGGGGATGGCCTTGATGGCGGCTTCGCTCTCCCGGCGGCTGCGGCGGCGCCGTCGACGACGGCGGAAGAGGCCGCCCAGGGCCTTCACGCCCTTCTTGATCAGGGGCATGGCCACGGGGATGAGGCTGGCCAGCGCGCCCAGGAACTCGTCTCCCTCCTCCTCGTACTCGTAGAGCTCGAACTCCTCCTCGTACTCGTACTCGTACTCGTATTCGTCCTCGGCCTCGCCCAGGAAGGAGGAGATGAGGGGACCGGCCAGGCTGGCCAGCGCGCCCAGGAACTCATCGGCCTCCGCCTCGCTTTCCGTCTCCGCGGCCAGCTCAGCCAGGGCCTCCATCTCGGCCAGGAGCTCTAGGTCGCCGCCCTCGGCCTCGAACTCGGCCAGGACCTCCGCCTCGCTCTCGAACTCCTCCTCGTACTCGCCCTCCCGGATGACCCGGCGGGCGATGCGCTGGGCGATCATGGCGCCGCGCCGGCCAGCGACCGCGCCTCCCACTCGAGCAGCGGCTTTGCGGGCCAGGGATTTGACCACCGGGCTCTTGAGCAGACGACCCAGGCCACCGAAGAACTCGTCGCCTTCCATGAGCTCGAACTCGTAGTCGTCCTCCAGCTCCCAATCCTCCATGTCCTCCAGTTCCCATTCCTCCTCGCCCAGATCCTCCAGCTCCAGCTCGTACTCGCCGAGACCGTCGAATTCCATGACTGCAAAATCACCGTTCACTTTGTTGCCTCCTTCTTCTGATAGGTGGATACTGCGGTCGAAGACACAATCGCACCCACCTTACCCCAGGGCGGGGATGGGCGGCAGTCGCTGCTTCCCAGGACGCACGGACGGGCTAGCACGGTTGGGGGTCGCTCAAACAGGTGATTGTCGTTCAGGGAAAATCTTTGTATAATGGGCCGGAGGGATGGCTCACCCCTTTCGAGCCACCCTGCTGCACATCTGTCCTCACTCACTTCATCGATCCGGGCCTGCTGTCCACCCGTCCTCGCACGTCCTCGCCCCTGCGCCGTCCCGGCCTCCCCGCACCCCACACCAACTGTGTTTGAAGCCCCGTATCGACGTTCACCAGAGGGAACACGCTATGAACTGCCAGACGAAGAAGGTCAGGTCCGTTGAGCACGCAACCGTCCAGCACGCGCCGGTTCTGGAACGCCTGCTGGGCGCCCTGTTGGCCCACCTGGAGCCCGCTGAGCTGACCGATCCCTGCTCGCTCCAGGCGGACGACTCCCGGGAGGTTGTCCTGGACGTGGAGATGGCTGGCGTGCGCTACGTGCTGATCCGCTGCCCGGTGGAGCCGACGCCGCCTCTGGTCCACCTGAGCCCCCGGGAACAGGAGATCGCCCGGCTGGTGGCCAAGGGGCACGCCAACAAGACCATCGCCGCCATCCTGGAGATCAGTCCCTGGACCGTGGCCACGCACCTGCGGCGCATCTTCGGCAAGCTGCAGGTCAACTCCCGGGCGGAGATGGTGGCCCAGACCATCGAACTGGGCTACTTCCAGGAAGAGCAGATCCGGCCCTGGGAAGCCCCCAGCAGACACGGCTCGCCGAAGAAGGATCTGGCTGCCGACCGCTCCTGAGATC
>WGCB01000297.1 GCA_015494005.1 Caldilineaceae bacterium | reverse complement strand
CCCCCTCCCCGGCCACCTCCCTCTCCGTCTGGGAGCTGAACTACCTGCTGGCCAAGCTGACGGTGGACCAGATCATGACCAAGAAGGTCTTCACCACCACGCCGGACACCCCCGTCGAGGAGGCGGCCAAGCTCATGGTGGACAAGAAGGTCGGCGGCCTGCCGGTGGTGGACGAGCAGAAGCACGTCATCGGCGTGATCACCGAGACGGACATCTTCAAGGCCTTCGTGGAGATGCTGGGCGGCGGCGTGCCTGGCCTGCGCTTGACCCTGGACGTGCCCGAGCGCAAGGGGGTGCTGGCCGAGCTGGCCCAGGCCATCTACAACCTGGGGGGCAACATCGTCAGCGTGGGCACCTTCGACGAGCTGGCCCCGGGCCACCGACGCCTGCTGGTCAAGGTGCGGGGCGTGAGCAAGGATCAGCTGGTGGACACCCTGGAGAAGCTGGGCGATCACGTGCTGGACGCCCGGGAGACCGGCTGACCCTGCTCCACCGCCCTGTTTTTTCCAGCCACCGTGCTGTCCCGTTCTGGGCCGGGGTGGCGGACGCAGCCAGCCGCGCCTCTACCGCCGCCCGCCATCTCGGACACCGTGTTTCCGCATCACGAACCGTGCTTGCATTTGGGAGTTGCTCCGTGATTTCAGTCGCGATTTCAGCCGTGATTTCGTTCTCGAGTTCGCCCGTGCATCGCAACCAGTCCACTCGTTCGTTCCAGGAGGATTCTCTCACACCTACATCCATCGGGAGGGCATGGTTCAGAAATGAACAGCCAGACACTCGGAATCGGAGCAGCCGTGGTCGTGGCCCGCGGGGATCTCCAGCAGCTCCTGGACGCCCTGACAGCCCAGGGCTACCAGGTGCTGGGTCCCCGGGTCCGGGACGGCGCCATCCAGTACGATGAGCTCTCCTCCCTGGCGGATCTCCCCATCGGTTGGACGGACAGGCAGGACGGCGGTTTCTACCGCCTGGAAAAGCGGGACGACGAGGCCCTCTTCGGTTACGTTGTAGGGCCTTCTTCGTGGAAGCGCTTCCTGCATCCCCCCACCGTCACCCTGTGGCGATCCCGCCGCACCGAGGAGGGCTTCGAGCTTGTAGAGTCCCCCCAGGATCCCCCCAAATATGCCTTCTTCGGCGTGCGGCCCTGCGAGCTGCACGCCATTTCGATCCAGGACCGGGTCTTCCTGCAAGGCCCCTACGTGGATCCCATCTACCGCAGTCGCCGGGCCGGCATCTTCGTGGTGGCGGTGAACTGCGGCCAGGCCGGTGGCACCTGTTTCTGCACCTCCATGGGGACCGGGCCCCGGGCCCGCAAGGGCTTTGACCTGGCCCTGACCGAGCTCCTGGGCCCGGAGCGCCACGAGTTCGTGGTGGAGGTGGGCTCCCCCGCCGGAGCGGAGATCCTGGCCCAGGTGGCCCACCGGCCAGCCACTCCGGAAGACCGGGCCCGGGTGGCGGAGATCGAGGCGGAGACCTCCCGCCAGATGGGCCGACAGATGGAGACGGCCGGCCTGAAGGAGCTCCTCTACACCAACCTGGAGCATCCCCGCTGGGAGGAAGTGGCCAGCCGCTGCCTCACCTGCGCCAACTGCACCATGGTCTGCCCCACCTGCTTCTGCACCACGGTGGAGGACGTGACGGACCTGACCGGCCAGGAGGCGGAGCGTCGACGCCTCTGGGACTCCTGCTTCACCATGGAGTTCTCCTACATGCACGGGGGCAGCGTGCGCTCCTCGGCCCGCTCCCGCTACCGCCAGTGGATGACCCACAAGCTGGCCACCTGGCAGGACCAGTTCGACGTCATCGGCTGCGTGGGCTGCGGGCGTTGCATCACCTGGTGCCCGGTGGGCATCGACATCACCCAGGAGGTGGCGGCCATCCGAGGCGAACCGGTGACCTGACCCCGGCCCTAGTGTCTTGCCAAGCGTATTTTGATGGGTTTGTAGTAGCCGCTTCAGCGGCGGCACGGCTGAAGCCGTTACTACAAACTTGCCCGTCAATTCAGGCGTGACAAGGCACTGGTCCTGCATTACCGTTTGTCCCCCGGGCTCCCGACTGTTTCTGCGCCAAAAGGAGGTTCACCCATGCAGACGATGAAGGATCTCATCGCGGAGCACCCCTTCTTTCGGGGACTGGACCCAGAACACCTGGACGTGATCGCTGGATGCGCCCAGAACGTGCGCTTCCAGGCCGGCGAGTTCCTCTTCCGAGAAGGGGATGAGGCCGACCGTTTCTTTCTGATCCGGCATGGCCGGGTCGCCCTCTCCACCTACATCCCCGAGCGGGGCGCCATCACCATCCAGACCATCGGCGCGGGGGAGGTGCTGGGCTGGTCCTGGCTCTTCCCGCCCTACCGCTGGCACTTCGACGCCCGGGCCCTGGAGGTGACCCGAGCCATCGCCTTCGACGGCAAGTGCCTGCGGGAGAAATGCCAGGCGGACTCCAAGCTGGGCTACGAGCTCATGCGCCGCTTCGCCTCCATCATGATGGACCGGCTCCAGGCCACCCGGCTCCAGCTCCTGGACGTGTACGGCGGGCGATCCTAGGGGCGATTCCAGGAGGCGATCCTCGACGCCCCGGTCGGCCTGACCGGCCATTTCATCCCCAAAGCGAGGGCAGCAAATGAATCGAGGGCAACAGATGAACACCATGTCAGCGGAACCCATCCAGGCCGTGGACCCCATGGCGCCCCGCTGGTATCGCATCCTGCAGCGGCGCCGGGAGAACCACGACACCTTCACCCTGGAGTTGACCCCCGAGGACGGCGGGGCCCCCATGGCCTTCGCCCCAGGCCAGTTCAACATGCTCTACGTCTTCGGCGTGGGCGAGATCCCCATCTCCATCAGCGGGGATCCCAGCCAGCCCCAGCGCCTGATCCACACCACCCGGGCCGTGGGCACGGTGACCAAGGCCATGAGCCGCCTGGGCAAGGGGGACCTGCTCGGCGTCCGGGGACCTTTCGGCACATCTTGGCCCCTGGCGGAGGCCGAGGGCAAGGACGTGGTGGTGGTCACCGGCGGCATCGGACTGGCCCCCCTGCGCCCAGCCATCTACCAGCTCCTGGCCCAGCGGGAGAAGTACGCCCGCATCGTGCTCCTCTACGGCGCCCGCACCCAGGAGGACATGGTCTTCCGCCGGGAGCTGGAGCGCTGGAGCGCCCGGCTGGACGTGGAGATCTTCGCCACAGTGGATCGGGCCACCAGCGGCTGGCGGGGCAACGTGGGGGTGGCCACCACCCTCATCCCCCACGCCCCCTTCGATCCGGACGACACCATCGCCCTGGTCTGCGGGCCCGAGGTGATGATGCGCTACACCGTGGCGGCCCTGGAGAAACGGGGCCTGGAGCACGAGCAGATCTACATCTCCATGGAGCGGAACATGAAGTGCGCGGTGGGCTTCTGCGGCCACTGCCAGTTCGGGCCCCAGTTCATCTGCAAGGATGGACCGGTCTTCCGCTTCGATCAGGTTCGCGCCATCTTCGGCAAGTGGGAGGTGTGACATGCCGACCCGACGACAACGACCCAAGCTGGCCGTCTGGAAGTTCGCTTCCTGTGACGGCTGCCAGCTGAGCCTGCTGGACTGCGAGGACGAGCTCCTGGCCGTGGCCGACGCGGTGGAGATCGCCTACTTCCCCGAGGCCACCCGGGCGGTGGTCCGGGGCCCCTACGATGTCTCCCTGGTGGAGGGCTCCATCACCACGCCCCACGACGCGGAGCGCATCCGCCAGGTGCGCAAGGCCTCCCGCTTCCTGGTGACCATCGGCGCCTGTGCCACCGCGGGGGGCATCCAGGCCCTGCGCAACTTCCAGGACGTGGAGGAGTTCATCACCCTGGTCTACGCCCAGCCCCAGTACATCGAGACCCTGGAGCGCTCCACCCCCATCGCGGAGCACGTCTTCGTGGACTTCGAGCTGCGGGGCTGCCCCATCAACAAGATGCAGCTGCTGGAGGTGGTCAACGCCTACCTCAACGGCCGCAAGCCCAACATCCCCACCTACAGCGTCTGCCTGGAGTGCAAGCGCCAGGGCAACCTCTGCGTCATGGTGGCCCACGGCACCCCCTGCCTCGGTCCGGTGACCCAGGCCGGCTGCGGCGCGCTCTGCCCAGCCTATGACCGGGGCTGCTACGCCTGCTTCGGCCCCCAGGATTCGCCCAACACCGGCTCCCTGGCCCACTGGTGGCAGACTCGCCTGGACGTCCCCAGGGACGACCTGGTGCGGGCCTTCCGTGGATTCAACGCCTACGCCGAGCCATTCCGAAAGGAGAGTGAGGCCCATGAGCAGTAAGACCGCGGCGAAACCCCGCAGCCGCACCATCAAAGTGGACTACCTGGCCCGGGTGGAGGGCGAGGGCGCGCTCTACCTGCGGGTGAAGAACGGCCAGGTGGCGGACGTGAAACTGAAGATCTTCGAGCCGCCCCGCTTCTTCGAGGCCTTCCTGCGGGGGCGCAAGTTCAGCGAGGCCCCGGATATCACCGCCCGCATCTGCGGCATCTGCCCCATCGCCTACCAGATGAGCTCGGTGAACGCCATGGAGGACGCGCTGGGCGTCCAGGTGGAGGGGCCCCTGCGGGAGCTGCGCCGGCTCATCTACTGCGGCGAGTGGATCGAGAGCCACGTGCTCCACATCTACATGCTCCACGCCCCGGACTTCCTGGGCTACCAGGATGCCATCCAGATGGCCCGGGACTACCCGGAGGTGGTCCAGCAGGGGCTGAAGCTGAAGAAGATCGGCAACGAGATCGTGCGCCTGCTGGGCGGCCGGGAGATCCACCCCATCAACGTGCGGGTGGGGGGCTTCTACCGGGTGCCCCGGAAGCGGGAGCTGGCCGATCTGGCCGAGCAGCTCAAGTGGGCCCGGGACGCCGCCCTGGAGACGGTGCGCTGGACCGGCAGCCTACCCTTCCCCGACTTCCAGCG
>WGCB01000296.1 GCA_015494005.1 Caldilineaceae bacterium | reverse complement strand
GTCCTCTCCGTCTACCCCGCCGCGGACACCACCTTCCTGGTGGTGGATCCGCCCACCAAGGGCTCCATCGCCTACTACGATCTGAAAGTGACCCTCTCCGGCGTGGGGAGCGACACGGAGCCCAAAGCCGTCTACTACCTGGCCAAGTCGCCCAACGATGAGGTCATCGTGCTGGATCGCTCGGGCAGCATGTCTAGTGACGGTAAGATGGAGGCCGCCCAGAACGCGGCCAGCGCCTTCGTGGACTTCCTCAACGATGGGGACGCCATCGGCGTGACCAGCTTCGCCAGCAGCGCCAGCACCGACTTCCCGCTGACGGTCATCTCCACGGACACGGTGCGCAACAACGCCATCTCGGCCATCAACGGCCTGAGCCCCTCGGGCACCACAGCCCTGGGCCAGGGCGTCCAGCAGGGCTACGGCGAGCTCACCAGCAGCGGAGACCCAGACCACGACTGGTCCCTGGTGCTCCTCAGCGACGGCTGGGAGAACGTGGCGCCCTACTGGGCCGACGTGGAGGCCAGCATCACCGACGCGGTGGTCCACACCGTGGCCCTGGGCGAGGGGGCGGACAAGACCCTGCTTCAGAGCATCGCTGGGGCCAAGCATGGCCAGTACTTCTACGTGGACGTGAACCCGCCCAGCGCGGCGACCTCCGCGGGCGTCTCCCCGGCCAGCCTCAGCGCCGGGCCTCCTCTGGTCATCCCCAACACCCTGCCCAACCGCCTGGCCGAGACCTACATCGCGGTGGGCGAGCTGACCCACGGCCTGCAGCGCCTGGCCGAGCGCACCGGCTCTGCCCAGGAGCAACAGACCATCGAGTTCCAGGTGGCGGTGGACAAGGGGCTGCCCCAGGCCATCTTCACCCTGAACTGGAACGATCCCCTGGGCTATCTGGCCCTGCTCCTGGAGGATCCCAGCGGCAAGGCCGTGACGCCGGACGCGGAGCGGCGGGGCGACACCCATCACCAGCTGGTGGTGGACAACCCGCCGGCGGGCCTGTGGACCGTGCGCATCCGCATCCTCAAGCCCACGGCCGAGTACCACTTCATGCTCTCGGGCAAGACGGTCACCACCCTCATCGCCGCGGTGGGGGGCGACCCGGCCCAGCACACCCCGTACCAGGACGTGACCATCTACGGCGTGCTCACGGACCGCGAGCCCATCGGCGAGAGCCAGGCGGACGTCTTCGCCCTCATCGCCGGGCCGGGCATCGGCCCTCGCCAGGCCTCGGCGGCAGGGGCCAGCGAGACGGCCTTCCTGCAGCTCTACGATGACGGCAAGCACGGGGACGGCAAGGCGGACGACGGTCTCTACGCCAACACCCTCTTCGTGCGGGAGCCGGGCGGCTTCACGGTGAAGCTGGTGGCCAGCGGCACAAACAACAGCGGCGAGACCTTCCTGCGCTACGCCCACACCGGCTTCAACGTGCGCCCTCGGGCGGTCTACCTCTGGAACGAGGACCTGGACACAGCCCTGGACTACGAGAAGCTGCTGGAGGAGAATGGCTGGGTGGTGGATCTCATGACCCTGGCGGAGGTGCCTCGGGCCAACTTCCAGCCCTACGCCCTGATCCTGGTAGGGCCCGAGACAGGCTATCACTACGACTTCGATGACAAGGATGCTGCAGCCACCCTGGCCCAGTGGGGCATCCCGGTCCTGGGGCTGGGGGAGGGGGGCGCTGCTCTCTTCGCCGAGCTCAACCTCTTCATCAACTACGGCCAGACCTGGTTCTCCAACAACAACGAGGTGTATGCGGTGGCGCCGGCCACGACCTTCTGGAACGAGCCCCTGGCCATCCCGGTGGATCCCAAGGATCCCCTGGTGCAACTCTATCCGAAACCCCTGAAGGAGCTGGGGGTCTACATCCCTGAGCTGGTGAAGGGAGTCACGCCTATCGCTCGGGAGAAGAGAGACCAGGATCACTACCCGGTGGTGATGGAGGTGCAAGGCAGCCGTGCCTTCGCCCTGTGGGGCTACAACGCCGGACCCACGTCCATGACTGAGGATGGCAAGAAGCTCCTGGTGAACCTCAGCCACTACCTGGGCCAATGACCGGGTAGCACAGGTTTGCTTCAGTCGCTTGTAGTTTAGTGGATCGAAAAAGAGGCGGGTGGAAATCGCTCCACCCGCCTCTTCCATTGGCGTATAGGCTAGTGTCTGTCCGCCTGGTAGAGCTCGTCCGCCAGGGCGCGGATCCGCTCGCCGGCATCGTGGAGGATGGGAGGCCCGTGGCCGAAGAGGGCGGCGTCGATCTGCTTGCCGTACTTGTGGGCCAGCTTCCAGATGCTGCGGATGGCGTTGTCCATGTCCAGGGTGAAGATGGGCGGAGGGGGTTGCAGCTTGCCGCCCCGGTTGTGCAGCGCGTCCCCGGTGAAGAGGATGCGCCGCTCCGGGTCCAGCAGGGAGATGTGGCCTGGGGTGTGGCCCGGGGTGTGGATGACCGTGAGGCCTTCCGGCAGCTTCTCCCCGTCCACCAGGAGCTGGTCTGGGATGACCGGCTCCACTCGGAAGCGAGGCAGCAGATGGGCCAGGGCGTAGAAGGGGCGCAGGGCCAGGCCGGCCAGGGTGCGGCTGGGCTTGCGCTGGCGGGGGTTCTCCAGGAAGGCCTTCTCCACCGCGTGGCAGGCCACCGGCGCGCCGGTGATCCGCTGCAGGGCCCGGGCGCTGCCCATGTGGTCGATGTCCCCGTGGGTGATGACGATGCGTTTCACATCCTGGGGGGAGTGGCCCAGCTGACGGATGGCCTCCAGGATGGCCTGGTGGTGGCCAGGCAAGCAGGTGTCGATGAGGGTGAGGCCCTCATCCCACTGCCAGAGGTAGCAGTGGACGAACGCGTCTGGCGGGGCCAGGTCCCAGACGCCAGGGAGGATGGCGTTCATCGCCGGCGTTTGACGCCTCGCCGATTGATGCCCAGGTGGCGCAGGCGGGATCGAGGGTGATCGATGGCCAGCTGGAGCTCCTCCATGGTCAGGCCCGTGGCCTCGTCCAGCTCCATCATGGTGCGGAAGGATTGCTCCGTCAGGCTCAGCAGATGCTCCCGCTCCTCCTCCGAGAGCTTGTGCCCCACCAGGATGGAGTCCGGATCGTTGAGGAGGTTCTCCCGGCAGCTGGTGCAGATCCAGGTGTGGCCGATGATGATCAGGTAGTCGCGAACACGCTCGTGGTGCATCAGTAGCTCCCTCCAGGAGCGGTGGACCCCTCCGGCTGTTGGCTCAAGGCTTCCTGGACGATCTTCACGCCGGCGCTGGCCCCCAGACGGCTGGCCCCGGCGGCCAGCATGGCCATGGCGTCCTTCAAGGTGCGGATGCCCCCGGCCGCTTTGACGCCCAATTTGTCCCCCACCACCCGGCGCATGAGGGCCACATCCTCGATGGTGGCCCCGCCGCCGTTGAAGCCGGTGGAGGTCTTGACGAAGTCCGCGTCCGCGGCCATGGCCAGCTCACAGGCCCGGATCTTCTCGTCCCGGGTCAGGAGGGCCGTCTCGATGATCACCTTCACCACCACGGGCTCGTCCGGGCTTGCTTTCCGGGCCGCCTTCACCACCTGGGCCATGTCTTCCCGGACCAAGTCGTCCTGGCCGCTCTTCAGCCGGCCGATGTTGATGACCATGTCCACTTCCCGGGCGCCCTGGTTCACCACATGGCGGGCCTCGTAGGCCTTCACGTTGGTGAGGGTGGCGCCCAAGGGGAACCCCACCACGGAGCAGACCCGCACCGGGCTCTCCGCCAGGAGCTCCGTGGCCAGGGCCACCCAGGTGGGGTTGACGCAGACACTGGCGAAGCCGTACTGGGCTGCCTCCGCGCAGACGGTGCGGATCTGGGCCTCGCTGGCCTCGGGCTTCAGCAAGGTGTGGTCAATGAACTGGGCCAGCTGGGTGGGATCGATGGGCCAACTTGGTTTCGACGGCATCGCTTCCTGCCTTCCGTGATTGGGTGTTGCGGGATGGGTGTGGGGATGCGCTCAAGGGCCCTGGGCCATCTCGCTGCCCAGGGTCGGCTCCTGGTGGGGGACGATCCCGAAGGCCGAGGGGGGCCAGATGCCCAGCCAGGCCTTGCCGATGACCAGGTCCGTGGGCAGGAGGCCCCACTGGTGGCTGTCGCTGGAATAGGGTCGGTTGTCCCCCAGCACGTAGAGGTGGTCCGGCTCCACCAGCACCGGCGCCCGCTCGTAGTTGATGGGCACAGTCTCGTAGGGCTCCTGCAGGGGCTGGCCATCGATGTAGACCGTACCGCCCCGAATCTCCACCGTCTCCCCGGGCAGGCCGATGATGCGCTTGATGAAGTCCCGGCTGGGGTCGTTGGGGTAGTGGAAGACCACCACATCCCCCCGCTGGTAGTCCCCGATACGATAGGCCAGCTTGTTGACCAGCAGGTACTCCCCATCCTGGAAGTTGGGGTCCATGGAATGGCCCTCGATGCGGTAGTTCTGGACCACCGTGCGGATGAGGAGAAAGATGACCAGGGCCAGGACCAGGGTCTCCACCAGCTCCCGCAGGAAGAGGAGGAACCAGTTGCCTTCCTGGGCCTCTGCCGGCGCCTCTGGGGAGAGCTCCGACGGCAGGCCATCCGGCAGGGAGGCCACCTGGCCATTGTAGCTGACCGGCGTAGTGTCCGGGTAGGGGGCTGGGTAGCTGGCTGAGCTCGAGCTCCCGACCAGGGCTGGCGTGGCGGAAGCCCCTTCCTGAGTCGCCGGGGCGATCTCCTGCCGGTGGAAGGGCACAGTCAGCTCCAGCAGGTCGTCCGGATCCCGGCCGTTGGCATGGGGGGCGGTTGCCTGCTCCTGGGGCTCGTTCTGGGATGGCTGCTTGTTGGGATCGTTGGCAATCACGGAAGTCGCTCGCTGTGGCTCGATGAAATCACGGTTGAAGCCCAAAACGGGCTGCTGAATGGACGGAGCCGGGCATCAGGTGACCCAGCATCTGACCATTATAGCACCCAGGCTCCATGCCCAACAAGGTGGCGGAGTGCCCAACTTGTCCGGAATTTTTCCCAAATGAGACAGGTCTCTCCACCCTTGGGATATCCCAAAAGTTATCCCAAATAACCCAAATTTCCGTGAGGAGTAACCCAAAACGGCCGGGATATCCCAAAAGTTATCCCAAATAACCCAAATTCCCTGGGTCTCCTGAACCGAAACAGCCGGGGAGCGCCCCCTCACTTGAGGATGTAGCGGGTGCCCCGCTTGTCGCCGATCTTGAGCAGCAGGCCCTTGGTCACCAGGTCCACCAGGTCCAGGCGAAGGGTCTCCGCGCCCACATGGGGGCAGAGCTGCCGGTACTCCCGGTTGGTGATGCTGCCGTGGGTCTGGATGTACTGCATGGCCTTGATCTGCCGCTCGTTCATGTCCTGCTCCCATTCGGGCACCACCCGGCTGGGATCCTTCTTGTTGTAGAGGCGCACGGTGAAGCGGTGGGGCTTGGCCTCGAATTCCGGCGGCGGGTGGCCGGCCTTGACCATGTCCTCGATCATGCGGTCCACGCCCAGGCCCAACTCCTCGATGTAGCCCCACTGGTAGAGGCCGTTGACGATGCGTGGGTTGCGGCTGTAGTGCTCCTCCACGATGTTGTCCACGGTGATGTAGGCCGGCAGCCCGCCCGGGCTGATGATCTCCATCCGGTCCGTGTACATGCGGATCTCGATGCTGCTGCCCTTCAGCCGATAGTCCCGGTGGCAGACCGCGTTGACCAGGGCCTCCCGCACCGCGAAGGGCGGGTACTCCGTCTCCTCCTCCCGCTGCAAGCCCCGGACCACCGCCTTCTTGTCCATCTCCTCCCAGATGACCCGCCAGCTGCGCTCCACGATCCGGGCCAGGGGGCCGGTGATCTCCTCCCGCCGACCGTAGCCGAAGCTGCCCTCGGGCCCCCGGGGCTGGGTGTCCGCGAACTTCACGAAGACGGCCCGGCTGTGGGGCAGGTAGACCTGGGGATCCTTGCCGAAGAGCAGGATCCCGCTCACCGTGGGCGCTCCCTCCTCGTCGATGGCTCCGATCTGCTGGAGCAGCTTGTCCGTGGGCAGGACCGTGCCCTTGGGGTTGCGCTGCTGCCGTTTCTCCAGATACTCCTGGATCACCTCTTCGTCCAGGTCCTCCCGGCTGGCTCCGGGGACGGTCTGGGTCTCGAAGTCGCCGGTGGCCTTGTTCGCCGAGAGGATCTGGAGCTCCGGGCCGCTCACTGGCCGGTTCTCCTGGCCGGAGCGGATCAGGGCCCGGCCGTCCGCCAGGGTGTGGAGCTCCGGGCTCTGCTCCACCCGCAGGAGCACCACCGCGCCGCCTGGCGTCTCCACCTGCTGCCACTCGGTGCGCACCGGCGGCCGGCAGAGGGATGTGGCCAGGGCCAGGGCATCCGCCACCGACTCATCCAGGAAGAGATCCCCCACCGCGCCGTTGGGGTGCACACCCAGGACCAGGGTGCCCCCGCCCGCGTTGGCGAAGGCCACCAGATGCTCGGCGATCTGCTCCGGGTCCGCCTCGGGGAGGAAGGCCAGCTCGGGGCCAGGCCCTTGTTTGAGGAGCGTCTTGAGTGTGGTCATGGGGATGGACTGCTTCCGTGCAGCGGAAAAAGCCATCAGGGCTGCCCAGGAGGGATGGCCCTCCCCGGGGACAGCCCTGGCTCAGGTCTGGTCTAC
>WGCB01000295.1 GCA_015494005.1 Caldilineaceae bacterium | reverse complement strand
GGTGGAGGCCCTGCCCGTGACCGCGGTGGGCAAGATCTTCAAGCCCCAGCTGGTCTGGCAGGAGGTGCAGGATGTCTACGGGGAGGAGGTGGCCGCCGTGGAGGGGGTGGCCGAGGTGCAGGTGACGGTGGGGCCGGACAAGCTCCATGGCACGCTGGCCCGGATCCAGGTCACTCCGGGGCCCGGCGCGGACCCAGCGGCCCTGCGCGCCCGGATCGACGCCGCCTTGGGCCGCTACACCGTCCACTACCAGGTGGAGTTCGTGTGAGGAAAGTGGGCCATCCAGGCGCTCAGAGCACCCTGGGATCCAGGGCCCGGATGGCCTGGATCACCGCTTCCAGGCGCTGGTTGGCCTCCTGAAACTGGTGTTGAACCTGCTGCAGATTCTGGAGCAGATCATCCAACTGGGCCGGCTCTGCTGGACGACTGCCCGCCATCGTCCAGACGGAGACCGGCCCTTGTCGGATGGCATGGTAGAGCCGGCGCGTCTCCTCCATGGGCTCCATCTCCAGCTCCCGCTGGAGGGCCTGGCGGCAGATCTGGTACTGGCGCACGGCCTGGGCCCGCTGGCCGTTGGCCGCGTAGAGCCGCATGAGCTCCCGGTGGATCTCCTCCCGCAGCAGGTCCTTCTCCAGGATGCGCTGGCCGCAGAGGATGCTGGCCTCCAGGTTGCCCGCCTCCTTGTACCAGCCCATGAGCCGCCGCAGCCCGCGGATGTAGAGCAGGCGCAGCCGCTCCCGCTCCCGCAGGGCCCAGTCCGCGTAGTACCCCTCCAGCAGGTCCCCGGTGTAGAGAGCCAGGGCCGCTTCCGCCTCCCGGGCCAGGGCCGGGGTGACCTCATCCTCCTCCTGGGTGCAGAGCCGGGTCAACACCCCCTCGAAGACGGCCACGTCCAGCCAGTGCTCACTGGCCGGATTGAAGCCCACCTCCCCTTCCGGCGTGCTCAGAAGATAGCCGCTTCCAGCGCCGCCTGGGGTCTGCAAGGAACGGCGCAGCCGCCAGATCGTGGTGCTCAAGCAGCTGCGAGCCTGCTCGGGCGGCGAGTTCCCCCAGAAGAGATCCACCAACACCTCTCGGGAGACCAGCTGGCGCCGGTTCAGAAGCAGGTAGACCAGCAAGGATTGGGTGGAGCGGGGCAGGTGGATCTCCTGGACTGTGGCTGACCGGTCCCGCCAGGATGCGGCGAACTGTCCGAACAGGCGAATGTGCAACAGGCTCATCGGATTCCCCCTTTCCACCTTCGGCTAAGCCCGTCAGGGGCTCCACGAGGATCCACAACAAGGCTCGGCGCGCACGTCTGCCCTGGATCAGGGCCGCCGGATCAGGGCCACTGGATCTGGATGGCCTGTTCCAGGCTTCCCTGGCCCCCCTGCAGGGTGAAGGCCGTGGCCCGCAGGGTGTAGCGCCCGGGCTGAATGGGGGTGCCGTCCGGCCAGCGCCGCCCCCGGGCCTGGAAGTCCCACACGTTGCAATCCGGGTCGCCCCCGCCGAAGGCGCAGTAGCCGGCGTGCCGCTCCGTCTGCTGATGGACGACCTGCCCGCTCTCGTCCAGGATGGCCATCTCCACCCGATCGATGCCGGCCCCATCGTAACTGCCCGTGCCAGGATCGAAGGCCTCCACCTGGAAGACCAGGGCCTGGGTCACGGTGGCGTCCAGGCTGTCCGGGCCGACCTGGGCCAGGCGCAGGGTGGGCGGCTCGGTGGGAGGCACGGTAGCGCCCTCGGGCAGCTGCACCCGGAAGGGTAAACGCCAATTGCCCTGGGCTTTGTTCCCGTCCCCGGGGATGGCCACCATGTTGATCTCGTACTCCACGTCCCGGATGGGCTCGCCATCGGGCCAGCGGTAGCCGTTCTGGGCCGGGAAGAACTGGTTGCAGAGGGGTTCCCCGCCACCGAACGCGCAGTACCAGGAGTTGAACTCGGTGTGCTGGTAGACCACCTTCCCCGAATCCAGGTCGGTGATGGTCACCTCCACCCGGTCGATGCCGGCGCCGTCGTACTGGCCGGCGCTGGGCTCCCGCACCTGCAGGCGCACGTCGATCTTGTCGCCGAAGATCACCGGGCTGGTGGAGGCCAGGGCATCCCGGGGGATGAGGAGATCCCCGACCAGATCGCCCAGGCTGCCCTGGGCCGGGGGCACGAAGAGGACCAGGGGCGTGGGTGTAGGCGCGGGCGCAGGCGTGGGTGCAGGAGGTGGCGGCGCTTCCGTGGGTGTCGCCGTGGGCAGCGGCGGAGCCTCCGTGGG
>WGCB01000294.1 GCA_015494005.1 Caldilineaceae bacterium | reverse complement strand
GCCAACATCGGCGTCCGTCCCCTGGCTGCCGCCCTGAGCCACTTCGCACCCAACCCGGCCGAGATCCCCGTGCCCGCCCGCAAGGGGGACGAGGAGACGGAGCTGGAGTGCTCCCCGGATGGCCCCACTGTAGCCTTCGCCTTCAAGACCATCATCGACCGCTACGTGGGGCGCATGAACTACCTGCGGGTCTTCTCCGGTGTGGTCCACAAGGACGACCGGCTGGTGGACAGCCGCACGGGCAAGGAGGAGAAGATCAGCAACCTCTTCTCCGTTCGCGGCAAGGAGCTGGACGCCATCAGCGAGCTGGCCGCCGGCGACATCGGCGTGGTCACCAAGCTGGAGGATGTGCTCACCGGGGACACCCTGGCCGCGCCGGATGCCAACATCGTCATCCCGCCGCCCGCCTACCCGCGTCCCCTCTACTCCGTGGCGGTGACCCCGGCCACCAAGGCGGACAGCGCCAAGATGGGCCAGGCTCTCCATGCCCTGACCGAGGAAGACCCGACCCTGCGGGTCCAGTGGGTGGATGCCACCAAGCAGAACGTGCTCCAGGGCATGGGGGATGCCCACATCGACGTGGCCCTGCGCCGTCTGGAGAGCAAGTTCGGGGTCAAGGTGGAGACCCAGATCCCCAAGGTGCCCTACCAGGAGACGGTCAGCCGGGTGGGCAAGGCCCAGTACCGGCACAAGAAGCAGACGGGCGGCGCCGGCCAGTTCGCGGAGGTGCACCTGCGGGTGGAGCCTCTGGAGCGGGGCGCCGGCTTCGAGTACGCCAGCGAGGTCTTCGGCGGGGCCATCAGCAACGTCTTCATCCCCTCCATCGAGAAGGGCATCCGCCAGGTGTTGAGCCAGGGCGTGGTGGCCGGCTACCCGGTGGTGGACGTGAAGGCAGTGGTCTACGACGGCAAGGAGCACCCGGTGGACTCCAAGGACATCGCCTTCCAGACGGCTGGGCGGGAGGCCTTCAAGCTGGCCGTCCAGGAGGCGGGGCCAGTGCTGCTGGAGCCCATCTACCGCATCGAGGTCATCGTCCCCGAGGAGTACATGGGGGATGTGATGAGCGACCTGAACACCCGCCGGGGCCGGGTCCAGGGCATGGAACAGCGGGGCAACCGCAGCATCGTCCGGGCCCTGGTGCCCCTCTCGGAGATCCTGCGCTACGGCACGGACCTGCGCTCCATGACCCAGGGGCGAGGTGTCTACACCATCGAGTTCGACCACTACGAGCCGGTGCCCACCCACATCGCGGAGAAGATCATCGAGGAATCCAAGCGGGAGCAGGCAGCGGAAAAGGCCTAGACCGCTGGGGAAAAGCCGAAAACGAGAAATCCAGGCAAAAGGAAAGGGGGACCGACTCTCGGTTCCCCTTTCTCTGTCCCTGTTTGTTTGTGGCGTCCTGTGCCCGTTGCAGGTGACCTCTGTCGAGAACCAGGCTTCATGTGGCGAAGCGGGCCCGCTCCTCCAGGATGGCCTTCACCGTGCGGTACTCAGCCTGGACCTGGGCCACGAGCTGGGGCGGTTCAGTCATGCCCATCACCAGCAGCCCCACCCAATGCAGGCCCAGCGGAAGCGGGGACGGCTCCATCCGCTGGTTGGGCCGCCGCAAACGCAGCAAAACCCAGCCAGCGGACGCAGTCCGCAGCGCCGTTGAGTCCGAGCGCGCAGCGGTCGGACTCAACGTTTGGCATCACCTGCGGTGCGCATCGCCGTCAGGTGCATGCCGTTGTTGTCCTTTATTCATTAATCGATAGGACAAATCCGCCATTTTCATAGAAGTCAATAACATATCAAGATTTCTACAGAATTGCTCTTTCACTTTATCTTGAGTCATATTCCATGTAGCCGCGACATGCTTCGCAATAGTAGTTGCATCCCAAGGCATATAAGGCGAGAAGCCGTTCATTGCGAATGGCCCGTCGGTTTCTGGTAGAACTCTGTCAATAGGCAACTCCTTCAGAATCCTATGACCTTTCGCTCCACGGAGCATCGCCGGCCCCACACTGAACCAGCACCCCATAGCTACGGCACGACGTGTTTCTTCAATAGTGCCTGAAAACCAATGTAAGACAGGTACACTGG
>WGCB01000293.1 GCA_015494005.1 Caldilineaceae bacterium | reverse complement strand
GTCCTTCAGGTAGCTGGCAAAGCCTTGGGCGCAGCGCCGCACGTTGGCGTAGGTGTAGTTGTCGGCCATGCGGCCCCGCCAGCCGTCCGTGCCGAATCTGATGTCGCTCATACTCGCTCCTTTGTTCCGGTGATCGTGGGTGGTCAAGTCTGGCTGCTGGGGAAGCCTGGAAAAGTCGGCAAGTTCCGCGGCGAAAGGCCTTCTCCCAGGCAGATCTTCCTGCCCCAAGTATAGCACGACGGCTATCAATTGGCGGATTGGAGGATCGGGTTGGGGGGCGGTTCCTACCGGGCAGGCTCGCGGCTTCCGTTTTCCGTCCACCTTCCTCCGCCCACCCTCCTCTTTCGGCTAACTTCCAACTCCCAGCTTCCAACTCCCCCTAGATCCGGTGGGCCGGCACGTAGTTGGGATCCGTCAAGGCTGGCCGATCCACCCGGAAGGCGGAGATGTCGTGCTCTGTGGAGCCGTCCAGGGCCAGCTGGCTCAGGATCCGCCCCAGGAGGCTGGCGAACTTGTAGCCGTGCCCCGCACCCACCGCCACCAGGATGGCCGGATGCTCTGGCAGGGGCCCCAGGACGAAGTCCCGATCCGGCGGCAGGGTGTAGAGGCAGGTCTTGGTGGCCAGCTTCGGCCCCAGGAAGCGGGGGATGTGGGCCGCCAGCCACTCGTCCAGGATCCGCTCCCGCACCGGATCCGGCTGGAAGGTGCGGGTCTCCGGCGTCACCGGCGGGCCGGCCGCATCGATGCCCGCCTTGGTGGCCACCTGCCCGTAGACCGGGAAACCGTAGATGTCCTTTTCCTCTTTCCAGATGAAGATGGGGAAGCGCTTGGGCGAGAACTCCTTCAGGTGGGGCGTGGCGTAGTAGGTGACCTGCTCCTGGGTCACGGTGAGGGGCAGGGGACGCCCCACCGAAGCCAGGAGCTGCTGGGTCCAGGCCCCCGCGGTGACCACCAGCCGCTGGGCCCGGAAGGTTCCCCGGGCCGTCTCCACCTGGACGCCGTCCGGGCCCGGGTGGATGGCCTGTACTGGGCACTCCTCCAGAATGGTGGCGCCCCGTCCTCGGGCCAGGATCTGGTGCACGGCCATGCCCTTGCCCGCGTCCACCAGGCCGGCCTGGGGCTCGTAGAGGGCCATCATCTCCTGGTCCGACTGGAACTGGGGGAAGCGGTGGGTCAGCTCGTCGTGGTCCAGCCGCTCGTAGGCCACCCCGGCTGCGTCCATGGCCCGGGCGTAGTTCTCCACATCCTCTCGGAAGGGCCCCTGGGCATGGGTGATCTCCACGCCGCCGCAGCGCAGCACCAGGGGCACGTCCGACTCTTCCTCGACGGCTTCCCAGGCGGTGTAGCTGTGGGGGGCCAGCCGGGTGTACTTGGCATCGTGGTACATGAGGCGGATGATCCGGGAATGGTCCTGGGAGCCGCCCCGGTCGTGGTCCAGGCGGAACTGCTCCAGCCCCAGGACGTCCCCGCCCAGGCGCCGGGAAAGCCAGTAGAGGGCTCCGCTGCCGATGCCGCCGCAGCCCAGCACGATGGTGGCGAATTCGGTTCGCACGGTGGTTCCTCCTTGTGGAAACTGGGAGTTGGGAGTTGGAAGTTGGGAATCGGAAGTTGGGGGGTGAGGTAGCGGGAACGTCGCAGTGCTCGCTCCTGTCGCCGCCCGTCACCCGTAGAGATCCGCGCCGGTCAGCTCCCGCTTGCGCCGGGCGATGAAGGCCGCCAGGGCCTCCTCCAGGCCGGGGTCCAGGGGCGGGGGTTCGTACTGGGCCAGGAGCGTCTTCCAGAGCCGGTTGGCCCGGGTGGCCACATCCAGCTCTCCGGACTCCTGCCAGCTCTCGAAGGGCTGCCGGTCGCTGAGGAAGGGCTGGTAGAAGGCGGTGGTGTAGCGGGCCTGGGTGTGGGGCGTGCCCAGGTGATGGCCGCCGGGCCCCACCGCCTGGATGGAGGCCAGGGCCAGGCTCTCCTCGTCCACAGGGAATCCCTGGAGAAAGCGGTGGAACATGGCCAGGTTCTCCGCGTCGATGAGGAACTTCTCCAGGGAGACGGTCAGCCCAGCCTCCAGCCAGCCCACCGCATGGAGGACGAAGTTGGTGCGGGCCAGCACACTGGGCCAGATGGCCCACATGGTCTCGTAGGCGGCCTGGGCGTCCGGCAGCTTGGAGGTGTTCAGCGTGCCGCTGCCCCGGTAGGGCAGACCGTAGCGCCGGGCCATCTGACCGCCCACGATGGCGGCCCAGGCTCCCTCCGGCGTGCCGAAGGCCGGCGCGCCCGACTTGAGGTCGGCGTTGGTGGTGAAGCCCCCGTAGATCACCGGCGCGCCCGGCCGCACCAGCTGGGTCAGGGCGATGCCCGCCAGGGCCTCCGCGTTCTGCTGGGCCAGGGCCCCGGCCAGGGTCACCGGCCCCATGACGCCCGCCAGGATGAAGGGGGTGATGATGGTCACCTGGCCGGCCCGGGCGTAGCTGATGAGGCCGCCCAGCATGCGGGCATCGTAGCGCAGGGGGCTGTTCACGTTGACCACCCCGCCGATGACCGGCCCGTCCCGGGGCAGCTCCTTCCCGAAGACCAGCCGGGCCACGGCCAGCGCGTCCTGGGGGATGACCCGGCCGTGGGCCGCCTCCATGAGGATCTTGTCGCTCAGGGTGACGGAGAGGCGCAGCCGTTCCAGGTGGCGCAGGGGCACCGGCACGTCGTGGGGCACCACCAGCTGCTCCCCCGCGGTGTGCAGGAGGCCGCACATCTGGGTCAGCTTCACCAGGGCCTCGTAGTCGGCCAGGGTGCCGGGTCGCCGTCCCCGGTCCAGATCCTGGACGAAGACCGTGCCGCCGTTGGGGGCGAAGGCCAGGGCGTTCCCTCCCAGGACCAGGCTCCGCTCCGGGTTGCGGGCATGCCAGGTGAAGGAGCTGGGGGCCTGGCCCACCGCCTCCATGACCAGCCCCCGGTCCAGCCAGGCGTGACGGGCCCCACGGTCCACCTTGGCCCCGGCCCGGGCCAGGATGTCCAGGGCCTCCTCGTCGAAGAAGTCCAGCCCCACCTCCTCCAGGATGGTCATGGAGGCCTGGTGGATCTGCTCCACTTGCCCCGGCTCCAGGATCTCCAGGGGCGGCAGGATGGAGCGAGGCTGCTCCCGGGGCAGGTGGAGGAAGGGGGACTGGGCCCGGCGTCGGCGTTGTCGAGCCCGGCGAGCCGCCCGTTCGGCCCGCTCCCGTTTGACTGCGTCCGCCTCAGACATGGCACACCCTCCTTTGCCCGGCCAGCTGGCCTCTCCTCGCGGGGCGAGGCGGAAGCACCGCTGGAACGCCCATAATCCGCTGAAACTCCCTGGCCCTGGCCCGAGCAGATTGCTACAATTTCCCCAGACGCGCCCATGGGCTTCCGTCCAGGGGCCTGTTCCCAGGCCTCACGGCCACCGATCACCGTTATTCGATTCACTCGGAGGGGGATTATGAACCTAGAAGAGACGGGCCTGCTGAACCGCCTGGCCCTGGTGAAACAGCTCTACAGCCACGCCGCGGAGCATGGCCGCTCCAGCACCACCATCGACAAGATCATCGCCATCACCAGCCTGGACCACGCGGTGGAGATGCTGCTGGAAGGGGTGGTCCAGGCGTTCCCTGTGCCCACCCGCTTTGACGGGCCCTCCCACCTCTACTTCGGCGATCCCAATCGCCTGCGCACCCAGACCTTCCAGGTGGAGCGGGCGGGCTTCTTCCGCCTGTGGGACCAGGTGGCGGCCATCTGTCAGGAGATGCCCGAGCCCCAGCCCATGGTGCTGAAGATGGAGATGCGCAGCCTGCACCTGGCCCGGAACGAGGCCCAGCACAGCATCAAGGTGCCCTCCAGCGAGTTCCTGGCGGAGATGCTCTCGGCCACCCGCACCTTCCTGGACCATCTGCTCAAGGTGGCGTTCGGCATCACCCTGCGCCAGGTCAGCGAGGCCCTCCTGGTGCAGACGCCGCCCGTCCGCCAGGCCCTGGAGATGGCCCAGAGCGCCCTGGGCGAGGACCGACGCCTGCTCTTTGCCGGGCTGCTGCGCCTGGCCTTCACCATGGCCCAGGCCGGCGCGGTGCAGAAGGTCCAGGTGGGCCGCTTCCTGGGGGTGGAGCCGCCGGTCAGCCTGCTCCAAGCCGCGCTGGACGAGGTGGAGCCCCGGAGCGGCCTGGCCACCAGCCTGACCGGCCTGCAGGAGTACCTGGTCCATCTCCACGCGGAGCTGACCAGCCTCTCCCTGGAGCTGGGCCTGGGCCTGGAGCGGAAGGAGTTCAGCCGCTTCGCCCTGCTCACCCCGGCCGTGCCTTTCATCGAGGCCGACGGCCGCCTGCGCTGGCTGGATTCCGGCCAGGATCTGGACTGGCTGGCCACCCAGCTCACCTCGGACGCCTGCCTGTGGATGCAGGAGTACGCCATCCGCAAGATCCTGGAGTGGGAGGCAGAGGGCCTGGCCCAGGACGCCATCCCTGCCATCGATCTGGAGGAGGCCCAGGCGGAGTTGGCGGCCCTGGTGGAGGGCCAGACCCGCACCGCCTCCCCGGAGCCCCGGGAGCCTGCCCTGGCGGCCGGGTAGCGCCAGCCGGACGGGCCCAGCCCCACCCAATCCACGCTGACCAGAGCCATCCGCCGACGCGGGTGGCTCTGCGCGTCGACGGCCTGGGCCCGGGGGCTACTCCTGGAAGAGGCGCTCCGGCAGGGTCTGGCGCACCTCCTGGAGGGTGGCCAGCAGGGCTTGATGCAGGGCGGGTTGGCCGTTGCTGGCCAGGATGGTGCGGGAATCCAACCGCCGGGGCCCGCCGCTGTAGGTGGTGACCCGTCCGCCCGCCTCCTGGATCAGGAGCAGGCCCGGGGCCACGTCCCAGGCCTTGGGGCCAGCCTCCCAGTGGGCGGTGGTGTAGCCCGCGGCCACGTAGGCCAGCTCCAGGGCCGCGCTGCCCATGCAGCGGACGCCCGCGCTCTGGACTATGAAGGCCGTGAACTCCCGGCTGTTGTTGTCTGGGTGGTGGGCCCGGCTGTAGGGGAAGCCCGTGGTGAGCACAGCCTGCTCCAGGCGCTCCACCTGGTTCACCCCCAGGCGCTGCTCCTGGCCGTCGGGGGTGCGGAGGAAGGCTCCTCGGCCCCGCTCGGCCCAGAAGATCCGGCCGCTGGGCAGCTCCAGGGTGACGCCCAGCAGGGTCTCTTCTCCCCGATTGAGAGCGATGTTCACCGCGAACAGGGGGATGCTGTTGGCGTAGTTGGTGGTGCCGTCGATGGGGTCCACCAGCCAGAAGAACTCCTGGGTGGGACGGGTGTCGCTCTCCTCGCCCCAGAAACCGGCTGCCGGAGCCAGCTCCTGGAGGCCAGCCCGGATCTGGGCCTCCGCGGCCACGTCCGCCTCTGTGACCAGGTCGATGGCCGAGGATTTGCTACGCACGCCGTGCAGCCCGCGCCGCTGCATCTCCAGGACTAGCCGGCCCGCCTCCTGGGCCACCCGGATCACCCCTTCCACCTGGACGCCCAGGAGCGTGGAAGCCTCCATGGGCTACATCTCCTCCCGGTAGGTGAGGTTGCGACGCTCCTTTTCGGCCAGGGTGGCCTTGCGGATCATCTCCCGCACCTCCATGGGATTCTTCACGTTGTGGAGCACGATCTCGGGATCGCTGGGATCGTTGCTGTAGATGGTGATGTCCCCGATGTTCAGGGCCCGCTCGCCCATGCGCTGGCTGACCGCGGTGTCCCGCACCCGGACCAGCTCGATCTCCTGGTAGGTGCGCCCCAGCAGGCCTCGAATGATGCGCAGTCGCTGGCTGGTGAGCTCGTAGCGGACGCCGATGGTCAGGTAGGGCTTGCCGCTCCAGAGCAGCTCCTCCTCTTCCTGGAGGGGCGTTTGCTGCCTGCTGGCCGGTTGCACGCCGCGGCTGAACTGGGCCTCTTCCTCTTCCAAGGCATCCAGGCCGGCCAGCAGACCGTCCGCCAGCGCGGTGACCAGGGCCTGGAGCTGGGCCTGAGGGATGGCGGTGATCTCCACGCCGCTTTCGGCCAGGGATCGATAGAACTGGGAGGTGACGGCGTTGCGAAGGTCGTTGCGTTCCATGGAGTTTCTCCTGACAGAACAGAGGACCTCGTCACAGATCGAAGGTCCCGAAATCGGTTGGCATGGCCGCTATCATAGCACCGCCCCACCATCCACGCAACCGATTTTGAAGGGTCCATCCCCCGGGGATCTCGGCCCGCCTCCGTATGTCCTGTTTTTGTCAGGCCCGGCCAGTTGGGGTATAGTGAACAGGAACATCCGTTCAGGTTTTGACCGCCAATTCGACCGTGATTTTGGGTCGGTAGCAACGAAAGGAAGCCGCTGTGGAGATCACCTGGTATGGACTTTCCTGTTTCCGCCTACGAGAACAGGGCGTGACCGTGGTCTGCGATCCCTTCAGCAAGAAGGCCACTGGCCTCACCCTGCCCCGCATCCGCGCGGACATCGTGACCGTCAGCCACGACCAGCCCGGCCACAACCATGTCAAGGGAGTGACGGGCCAGCCCAAGGTCCTCACCGGCCCGGGCGAGTACGAGGTGAAGAACGTCCTGATCGTGGGCCTCACCACGTACCACAAGGCCCCTCAGGAGTCCAAACCGGAGCGGAACATCGCCTTTTTCTTCGACTTTGGGTCGTTCACGGTGGGGCATCTGGGTGACCTGGGGGAGATCCCCAGCCAGAAGCAGGTGGAGGATGTGACGGAGGTGGATGTGCTGCTGGTGCCGGTGAGCGGGGAACGCACCCTGGACACCAGCAAGGTCACCGAGGTGATCAGCATGCTGGAGCCCAAGCTGGTGATCCCCATGCACTACCAGCACCCCGGACTGGCGCCCAAGCTGGCGGAGAAGCTGGAGCCGGTGGATAAGCTGCTGAAGGAGCTGGGCGTCAGCGAGCCAGAAGTGACCAGCACCCTGAAGATCTCCCGCTCGGGCCTGCCGGACGAGACCAAGGTCATCCTCCTGGAGCCCAGCGCAGCCTAGCGGAAGGCCTGGGCCTGGTCGTTGGGCCGGCTCCCCTTCCGGGCGAAGGGCCTCCGCTGCCAGAGCCGCCGCAGCCACGCCTTCCACAGGATGGGTTGCAGGCGGCTCCAGGCCTGGCCCAAGGCTGCTCGCTCCTCGGGATCCGGCTGGTGGGCGTGGTTGGCGTAGCGGTAGCGCACGTAGCTATCGGTGATGCGCCGGATCAGGGGCGCGCCCACCGGCACGCTCCGGGCGAAGAGCTCCGCCCGCTCGTAGGGCGTCTGGGATGGGCTGACCAGCAGGCCCAGGCGCTTGCCCCAGGTGAGCAGCCGCCGGTAGAAAACCGGCTGGGGCAGGGCGTCGAAGGCGGAAGGCCCCAGGAAGCTGGGCCGGCTCCAGAGCATCCACCAGCCCGCGGCGATGACCGCCAGGGCCAGGGCCAACGTCCCCAGGATCCAGCCGATGGTGGGCTTGAAGAAGAACCCGCTGCCCGGCTGGCTGTCCAGCTGCCGGTTGAGCTGTTCCTCCAGATTGATCCCCTCGTCCATCTCCGGCAAATTGTCCCGCACCAGATCCGGCGCCGAGTCGGTCCCTCCCCGGTTCGTGTCCTCCAGTTCCAGCCCCGAAGGCCGGGTCAGCACGCTCTCCCCCGCAGTGGGCTCAAACTCGATCCAGCCCAGCCCCGGGAAGTAGACCTCCACCCAGGTGTGGGAATCCTGCTCCGTGATGAAATAGAGGCCGCTGTCCTTGTCCAGGGTCCCCTCCGCGTAGCCGCTGGCCAGCCGGGTGGGGACGCCCAGGCTGCGCAGCATCACCGCCATGGCCGTGGCGTAGTAGTTGCAATAGCCCCGCTTGATCTCGAAGAGGAAATACTCGGTGGGATCCTGGTCCGGCCCTGGCGCGGCGATCTGGTCGTCGTAGGCGTAGCCCCGGAGGAAACCCTCGATGGACTTGGCCATGTCGTAGGGGTTGGTGTAGGCGCCGGAGACCTGCTGGGCCAGCTCCGCCACCCGGGGCGAGAAGTTCTCCGGCAGCTGCAGGTAGCGCTCCAGGATCTCCGGTGGGTAGTCCGTGCCCGCCTCTCGCAGATCCCGCTGGGTGACCTTGGCGTAGCGGCTGACCACGGTGTAGCTCTCCCCCACCTCCAGGGGCTGCTGGGATC